>NZ_JBKQXT010000009.1:0-22985 GCF_048545055.1 Gardnerella lacydonensis | reverse complement strand
TTTGCGGTGGTCATGGCTCAGGTGAGACGCCCGGTCCCATTCCGAACCCGGAAGCTAAGGCCTGACACGGTGAGGGTACTGCACTCGATAGGGTGTGGGAGACTAGCACGCTGCCGCATTATTCTTTTGGCGGGGAACTTGATTGTTCCCCGCTTTTTTATTATTTAAGTTTAGGTTATCGTCGCGCGGTCTACTCGCGCTATTCCTCACGGCTATTAGTAGCCGTGCGCTCCGACATACCTTTTCGCTTAAAGCGTAGCGCGAACGATATTTCCTTACTTGGTATTGCGCGAGGTTTGAGTATTTCTCTCCTCGCAACTCCCGTCGCTACGCTCCTCTTTTATTGCTCGTATAGAAATACATCAAACCTTCTGAATATCTAGAACTTTTGCGTGTCTTTCATCACCGAGATTCTCGATTTTTCTTGCTACTTCAGCGAATCACCATCAAAGATGCTGAGGTTCGCTTCATTCGCTGCGAAAAATCTCGAATCTCTACCTCACTTGCGCTGAAACATGTTAGTGTAAAGAATCTTGTTAGCGTAAAGAGTAGTGTGTAAGTGTAGCTTTAACACAATTAAACTGATTAAACGGAAGTATGTATGAAAAAGGCTCTTATTAACATTGATTATACGAATGATTTCGTTGCAAGTGATGGCTCGCTTACAGTAGGAGAGCCTGCGCAAAAGCTCGAGAAGCGAATTACGGAGATATCGCAAGAATTTCTTGACGCTGGTGAATTCGTGGTTTTTGCAATCGACACGCATCATCTAAACGATCCGTATCATCCAGAAACTAAGCTTTTCCCACCTCACAATATTGCTGGAACTCATGGTCAGGAGCTCTATGGAACTCTTGGTGATTTTTATGAGGCAAATAAAGATAAAAGCAACGTTTATTACATTCATAAAACTCGCTACTCATCGTTTAATGGCACGGATTTGCTGATTAAACTTCGCGAACGTCATATTGAGGAGCTGCATTTGGTGGGAGTTTGCACAGATATTTGCGTGCTTCACACGGCTGTTGACGCGTATAATCTTGGATTCAAGATTGTGGTTCACAAAGATGCTGTCGCAAGCTTTGATCCTCAAGGTCACGAGTGGGCTTTGCGCCACTTTAAGACTTGTCTTAATGCAGATATTGTAGAAGGCTAAGATCTTTAGCTAAAAATATAAATAATTATTAAATAGTTATTGAGAATAATCGACGCTGGTTGCTTTGAGCTGCCAGCGTTTTTGTTTATTCGGAGTGTCGACTTGACTATTAATGAGAATCATTATTATTATTGATAGACGTTGTAAAGATGTCTTCAATAGTCATTCGTGAAAGAAGAGCGCGAATAGGCGAATTTGAGAAGATGAAGTGTAGAGAGCGAAACAGTAACATGACTAAGGTCATTAAGAATATGGTAAAACGCGCGTTCGCGATGTGCGGCGTTGCGATACTTGCGTTTGCGGTGCTGGTATCGGGGTTCAGTGCCGCAAATCCTGCATATGCGGATGAAGAACAAACTACCTATAAGTATGAGGCAAGCGCAAAAGATGTGCTGTCAAACGGCCATATGGACATCTTCTATCCATTTATGCATAATGGCGATTTAATAATGGGCTTTGAAGCCAACTCTATGCTATACAAGCCTGAAAATGTGACAATGAAGGTTGGCGAGTCATCATACAATACGCAAGATTTTGATAATTACACAAACAAGTTACCATTCGACGCATCAAAAGGTTATTGGCTTTTAGACGAATCTGGTAATAAACAAGATAAAGAGCTGTTCCCAGGGTGGGATACGTCTATAGCAAAATATGCTGTTGGAGCGGAAAATCCAGATGGCGCATCAGCGGATATTGTTATACAAAAAGTAACAGCTCCTAAAGGTGCAAAACTATTAATATGGCAGTCTGCAAAAAATAAGGATAAAAAATCCATAGCAAAATCATTTGAATATCAAGATAAAGATGATGAAAAAGAAGAAGGCAGCCGATTCGAGCTTCCAGGAGTGATTCATCAATCTCAAGTTACACATCAACATGCAGCTTGGGTATTTACTCAGCCTGGAACCTATACATTAGAAGCGTACGCTGTTATTAAGAACAAGACAACGAAAGAAACTAAAACCACTAATACTGCCAAATATACTTTTATTGTTGAAGCAAGTCATAATCATACCGTGCCATCTGAGTCTGTTATTAAAGAACGCGGAAAAGCGGAAATTCCAGTTTTGGATACAAACACTAAAGACGATGATCCTTCTGAAAACTCTGACTGTGCTGATGGCAATCTGTGCATACTAGGGATTCGCAATACAGGTAGCCACCCACATTATCATTCCTATGAGCCAGGCGGTGGATTGAATCTTTACACGTATCGTGAAGGATTCAAAAAAGATATTGAAGATGGAAAAATAAGGCGACCATCATACGAATGGTGTATAAACAGGGCTGACGAACAAGAAGACACATTTGCATCATGCTTCTTAGGTGAAAGGCTAAAGCTGCCAGCCGAACCTGCGATGAACGGAATGAAAGTTCGCGTGATTCTAACAGGTGAAGGAATCGGAGCTTTCGATAAAGATAGAGCTTTCGGAACAATAGTCGTAGAAGATCATGGCGCTGACGGACGCCCAGTAGTACAAGCATATGGAAAGTCCAAGGTTAATTTAGGAGAAAAAGTTCATCTAAAAGCTAAACTGTTCTCCCCACGAGTGCCTACTGTAAACGGTGAAGCTTCTGATCCAGAAGAGCCAACTACATCCATAGTAAAAAAATACAAGTGGATGATTAAAAAAGATGGCGAAAAAGAGTTTAAAAATATTGAAGGTTCTGCTGACGGAAGCACATGCGAATTAACAATTGATGAAAGCATGCAGGATGCCGTGGTTCGCGCTTATCTTGTGCTAGACAACGGAACGCTATATAGGAATGCAGGTTTCGACGATTTTTGCGATTGGAATGTCAATATAAAGAATTTAGGCAAAAAAGATCATGCGCAACCTGAAAACTCAAAAGATTCTAAGAATAAGAAGAATAAGAAAAAT
The DNA here is from genome assembly GCF_048545055.1 of Gardnerella lacydonensis. Taxonomy (NCBI): domain Bacteria; kingdom Bacillati; phylum Actinomycetota; class Actinomycetes; order Bifidobacteriales; family Bifidobacteriaceae; genus Gardnerella; species Gardnerella lacydonensis. The sequence goes on along the minus strand of NZ_JBKQXT010000009.1, from coordinate 19,943 downwards.
AACAAGAACAATAAGAACAATAAAACAAAGAACAAGAAAAATAAGAAAAATCGTAAAAAGAATAAGAACAATAAGTCTAATGGAAACGATGAATCTGATAGTCAGAATGAGATAGAAGACGGCAATCAGAACGAAGAATCCAACAACACAGGTGGATCAAAGGAAAAGAATAACAACAAGGAATCAGAGTCAGATAATAAAGATTCTAAAAAGAACAAAAAGAAAAACGATAAGGATAAAGATAAAAAGAAGAATAAGAATAAGTCAGATGAAAACGAAGATGATTCCAATTCGTCTGATTCTTCCAATTCGCATAACTCTTCCGAATCGTCAGACTCTGACAATAACAGTTTTAAGCAATCTGCAACCACTCCGTTAGTTGCAAGAGCTAATCCTAATAATGTATTTGCAAATACTAGTGGAAGCTTCACAAAATCTTCTTCTAAAGGATTAGGTGGATTGTCAAATGGTCTTTCTTCTTCAAAACATTCTAAGAAGATGAAAAAAGTGAAACTGCTTAGTAAAAAAGGCAAAAAGTCAAATAAGACTAAAGCTGCTTCATACAATTCTGATGATGAAAACATTGAGGATTCAGAAGTACTAGAAGATTCAGAAGAAGAACAAGAAGCGAAAAGTCACAAAACAAAGTGGGTAGCTGCTGCTGTAGGAACTGCAAGCGTGAGCTTGTGTGCTGTAACAGGAGCTGGGGCTTTCTTGATGAGACCACGTATGAAGTTGTTGTAGAAGGAGAAGAAAAATGACTAAAAACAAGCACTATATAGCAACGGCAATAATAGCATCAATATGCACAGCAATTATGCTACTAGCTACGGCTCTACTCCCGTCTCCATTTATGGGGTCCGCCAAAGCTGCAACAAGCAACCAGCCAGTTATGATTCAGGCAGGTCACGCTGATTTTGGACCAACACTTTCTGGCGGAAATTGGAAAATACAAATTCGCGATGATACTGGCGACGAGCCAGTGTGGAGAGACCCAGAAAACGTAGTATTCAAACTTGGCAACAGCTCAATAGTTCCTATGCCAAACGATGCAACGTACAACTTTATCGGCGAAAAACCAGGAACAAAGCTTTATGTGATTCCACAAACACAAAACTCTAATGTGGTATGGCTCGGATGGAACACGCAGGAAGGCGGAGTTCTTAACGAACTAGACCGTGGAGCAAACCTTTCTTTAAACGGCGTTAGTGGACCTGGAAAATTGCACGTCTACCTTGAAAATGGCAATAATGCTCCACAGCAATTATGGGATAGCACTAAAGGGTATCCACAAAACAGTTGGATTGAAGCGAACGCACACACTCACGTAAACTGGGTATTCTCAAAGCCTGGCATATACCACGTTAAACTCACGTTCTCTGGAAAGCTAAAGAACGGACGCGCTGTAAGTGACACTCGTGTGCTTAATTTTGCAGTGGGAGAAAAAACAGATCCACAAGCTGCGTTATCTGGCGCAGCAGGAGCAGCATCTTCAGGCGCGCACTCTCAGTCTGACTCATCGAATGCAAGCGAAGGAAACGACGGAGAAAATAACGAAGAGTCTGACGCAGACAAAAATGATGAGAATGCGGAAGGAAGCGAATCGAGCAGTGCTTCCGCCAGAAAGCATAAGAAAGCTAGTAGCGCTGACGATACAGTAGCGATAGCACAGATTGTGATGATTGTGTTTGTAATTCTAACAATCGTAATTATTGCGTTTATTGTATTTGCTGTAATTAAAAGCAAGAAGGCAAAGCAGCAGGCGATTAGTCAGCATGGTGTGAATCAGCAAGTTTCGCCAATGGCTCCTATGCAGCAACCAACGCAACCGCAAATGGTGGCTCCAGTGCAGCAAATGCAACCGCAGTACGTACAACAGCCTGTACAACAACAGCAGTATGGCGTTCCGCAGCAACCAATGTATGCTCAGCCTAATGTGCCAGTGCAGCCAGTTGCGCCAGCACATACATATGCTCAGCCATATTCTCAACAGTATGTTCAGCCTCAAGTGAATCAAACTTATATGAATCCAAATCCTCAGTATGTTGAAAATCAAAGTTCACTAAGTGACTTAGTGAATCCTACAGAGGAAACAACTATCTTACCGAACACAGATTTTAATAATTTAGGACAAAACAATGCGTAGTAAAACATTAATTTGCCTCAAACTAATAAGCGCGATTATAAGCGCAATAATATCTTTTGGATTCCTAGCGTCAATATGCTGCTGTAATTGCGGTAGTGCGTATGCGAGTGAAGCTGCTAAAGAGGAGACTGCTGATCAAGGCGAGCAAAATCAAGGCGAGCAAGAGGATTTTTCTACAGTTTCCAATCAGTATTCTGACAATAAGAATGAATATTCTAGTCAAGCTGAAAATGAAGAAGCTTGCAAGGCCGCTGTTGTAGCTAAAGATTCCAGTAAGCCAAAGGATCCAGATACTCGATACGAAAAGTGTAAGGTGCACAAGGGGCACACTGATGGCATTGCTGTGTATATGGATAAAAGCGGAAAGCTTGTGTTAGGCACACAAGGAGATTATTTCCCAGGCGTACCCAAAAATGGTGTTAGGTACAATTCTGATCGCATAGAATTTATGCTTGGAAGCAACACAAAATTAAAAAAATCTGATTTTGCTAAAGAATTAAGTTTTCTTTCTAAAGATAACAGTAGCGAGTATGTTTGGGCTTTGCCTCAAGGACAGGAAGATAACATGTTGTGGTTGGGCTTTACAACACAAACATTGCCTCGTAAAACTGTTTCCGCTGTAAAGTTTCGCTTAAAGTCTGCGGATATTCCAGAAGGCGGAGCAGTGTATGTTTATGAGAATGATTCTCACGGTAAGGTAATACCTGTTTTAGGCTCTCCTAATACTGATTTCCCTCACAAGTTTTATAGAAACGACAACACGCATTTGCATGTTAATTGGGTGTTTACCAAACCAGGTAAATATGTGCTGGGTATAGAAGTAACAGTTAAAACAAAAGACGGGAAAATACTTAAAGATTCGCAAGGATACACGTTTAATGTAGACATGCAAGATGGTGCTACTGGGAAATCTTCTCACATAGAAGATGAAGATCCTGATGATGATGGCGAATTAAATAAACACGAAAATCAGAATGCAAACGAAAGTGACGAAGACGGCGACGATAGTAATAATGAAGATGAAGAATCTGAAGACAACGAAGATGAAGATGAAAATGATGAAGATTCTTCCACTTCAATAGTCATAAACGGAAACAATAACAGAGTTTACGTAACACCATGGCCTGGAGCCAAGCCAAATGGCGGACTAGCGAACCAAAGTTCCGACGAGGAAGATGGCAATGGGAAAAGTGAAGGTGGTAACGGATTTGAAACCGAATCTGGATCTAAAACCGAATCTAAAGGTAAAAACAAAAAGCAAAAAACCGTCAAAAAATGCTCAAAATTTAAGGATTTACAAGGCGATAAGCTAGTAATAAAGCATGGTCACGTTGATTTAGCAACCTATTCAACTGGTAACGGAATAGGATTTGCAGTACAAGAAGACGTGACTGGAAGCCACGTGAAACGCGACCCGAGCAAAGTTGTGTTTTATGCTGGAAAATCAGCTAAAGATAAAGGTGTGTGGCGACTTCCACAAACGCAAAAAAATAGCGTACCGTGGGTTGGCTGGAGTAACCAGAATTTAAGCCCACACAAGCCAAGCAAAATCAGCCTTAAATCCGTAAAAGGACCAGGTAGTGTGCGAATTTGGTTGCAAGGCGGACTTGGTGTAAAAGCTAAAACACTCATGTCTAGCAGTGGAAACAGTACGTATACAATCCCAGCAAACACGCATATGCATTTAAACTGGGACTTCTCAAAGTCTGGATATTATACGATTACTTTTGCTGTAAGCGCAAACGGAAAAACAGTTACAAAAGACTTCCACTTTGCAATTGGTGTGGATCCAATGGAAAAGCCAATGAGCTGCTCTACGACAAAGGTTGATGATGAAGACGGAGATTCAGATGATAAGTCAAATGAAACTGATGAAACTGATGATGACTCTGAGAATAACTCCGACGACGAAGACAAACAAAACAACAATAAAAATAACAAAGATAACAATAATAACAGCGACAATAACAACGACAATTCTGGAAATAATAGTGGCGCGACGCCATTAGCAGCTGCAGCTAGAGGAAACTCTGGTTCGGGAGCGTCATTCTTTGGTGGTGGAATTGGAGCATCGAAAAGCGCTAATCGAGGCAAAACTGGCAGGTCTGTAAGTCTTTCTGGCGGAATTGGAAATCATGCAAACAAAGGCATCCAATCAAAATACAATTCCAAACGAGTTAAAGGTCTAAGAAAAAGTTTGCAAAGCGGCGTTAAAAGCGAAGAGCCTAGAGGAATAGTAGGATTGTTCAAACACAAGCCAGTAGTTGCATACACGGCTTTAAGCCTTGGTATTACAGCAATTTCTGGAACTTGCGCAGCTGGATTGTTTATTCTACGCAAACGTGGACTAATACCTGCAGGAGGCTTATTTAGAGCACTTATGAATTTGAAATAAAGCGTAGAAAACGTTGGTAAAATTAATGAAAATCGTTGATTTACTAGGTAAAAAAAGTGTGAAGCGCGCGGTTTCTGCTGCTCTAGCAGTTTTAACCGCGCTGCCGCTGGGCGCGTGCGGTGCGCCTAACAACGCGCTTCGTGCAAATAGCGCGAATAACGCAAAATCTGGGAAAATTAACGTTGTAACAACAACGGGCGTTTTGCGAGACATGGTGGCGAATGTTGCAGGAGACGCTGCAAATGTAAGTGCGATTGTGCCAGATAACGCGGATCCGCATTCATACGAGCCGCGTTTGCGTTCAATTCGAGATGTTGTGTATGCGGATGTAGCTTTTAGTAACTACATGATGCTTGAGGAGCACGGCGTAATTACAGCTTTAGATGCGAATTTGCGAAAAGGCGTGCCAAATGTTCAGCTTGCGGAAGAAAGTGTGAAGTACGCTGCAGATATTATTCCAATGGTAGAAGACGTGTCTTTAGACACAATTTGGCTAGGGCTTGCTACAGAACGCATGGCTGCGCAACCGAGCGAGGAAGCGCATAGCGCGCAAGGCAGTGCAAATGCAAATCCGCAAAAGCGTGCGGAAGAATCGCCCTCGGCGGCGGTTGGTGAGTTAGCTTCGCTAAACAATCTCAATAAAACAAAAACAAATTCACAGCAAGCTAGCCAACTAGAAAAGTCAGGTCAATCTTTGCAATCAAATGCGCCTTCAACTGCAACAAAAGAAGGTCGCGCAACTGTAATAAAGCCGAACGCATACAACATGAAAAGGTCCGATAGAATACGCTTAACAGCTACAAAAGTAAGCGGACCGGGCGCTCTTTTTGCTTACTTGACTGGCACTTTTGGAAGCGTAGAAACATACTTTAACAGCGCAAACGGCATAAGCGCAGAAGACCACGTAGACTTGCCAGCAGACGCGCACACGCATTTAAGCTGGGCATTTAGCAAGCCAGGCGAATACACACTTGAATTGCACGCCGACATGCTAAACGCGCAAAACGAGGTAGTGTCTAGCCTTGGAAACACCAAAATGCGATTTGCTGTAGGCGTAAATGCGCAAAAAATAGCCAAAAAGCGTGGAGCTAGCGTAGTGCTGAACAAGGGTCATGCAGATTTAGCTTACGACTTAGCAAAACGCGGATTTGTGTACCGCGTAGATACTTTGCAAGAAAAACGATCCACTACGCCAAAACGCGTGTATTATGCGCCTCGCGATGTGGTTGTAGAGGTTCCAACTAACGCGCTAAAAGAGATACCAGCCGAACAAGGATACAGGTTTTTGGGAGCTGCAAGGCAAAAGATTTATCAGCTGCCGCAAGCAGTTTTAGGAAAGCACGTTCACGGAGATATTGACCCGCATTTGTGGCAATCTGTAAAAAATGGCATAGCATACGTGCGTACAATCGCAGATCGCCTTTGCGAAGTGGATGCTAAAAATGCTCGTAAATATCGCGAAAATGCGGACCGATACATTAACAAGTTGCTAGATGTAGACGCGTATATGCGCAAAAAAGTGGCGTCAATACCAAAAGAGAAGCGCAATTTGGTTACAACACACGACGCTTTTGCGTACTTAGGTAAAACTTACGGCGTGAATATTGCAGGATTTGTAACGATTAATCCTTCGAGCGAGCCGAGTGTGCAAGATAGGCGTAGATTGCAGCAGATTTTGCGCGATTTAGAGATTCCAGCTGTGTTTTTGGAGCCAAATTTGATCTCGCGTTCGTCTGTGCTTAAAGAGCTTGCGGCGCAAGCGCACGTAAAAGTTTGCCCGATTTATGGAGACGCTTTCGATTCTAAAGTGCGAACTTATGCGGATATGATGCGAGCGAACGCGGATTCTTTAGCGAAATGCTTGAAGTGAGATTGAAGTTGAATTTATGAAGATTAATAAGGGAAATATGGACGCGAATATGGACGAAAATACTGTTATAAGCGCGCAAAACTTAATCGTAAGTTACGGCAGTCGCACGATTGTAAAAGACGTTTCGTTTACGATTAAAAGCGGCGAATTTGTGGGACTTCTTGGTGCAAATGGAGCTGGAAAAACAACGCTTTTCCGCGCGATTATGGGTTTGATTCCGCATACTGGAAAACTCGAAGTGCACGCTAATAAAAGCGGTGAATCTTTGATTAATTCGCGAGTGAGTAACGTTGGTTACGTGCCACAACGCCACGATATTGCGTGGGATTTCCCACTTTCCGTACTAGACGTGGTAATGATGGGCCGCATTCGCCACATTGGCTACGTTCGTCGTGCAAAAAAAGAGGACTACGAGATAGCGCTCGCTTCTCTTGAGCGCACAGGAATGGCGGATTTTAGGGATCGCACAATCGGCGAGCTTTCAGGCGGCCAAAGGCAGCGCGTACTTGTTGCGCGTGCTCTTGCAGGGCAGCCGCGATTGTTGCTTTTAGACGAGCCATTTACAGGCTTAGACATGCCTACTCAAGAGCTGCTCACGAGTCTTTTTTTGGATTTAGCAAAGTCGGGAGAAGCGATTTTGATGAGCTCGCACGACATAATCGGATCCATAAACTCGTGTTCTAGAATCATGCTTTTTGACGGAAGCATAGTAGGAGACGGCGCTCCAGAATCATTAAACGCAAATCAATGGGTGCAAACATTCCATGTGGATGCGCAAAATCCACTAATCAAAGCTGTAGAGCGCGTTATGGCGCATGAAAGTGTGGTAGAAAAATAATGCTATCTCCAATCGACTTTATACAAGACCTTACAAACCCAGACCTTTGGTTCTTACTCAAAGCGCTTATAGTGGCGTGCCTTTCTAGCGTAATATGCGGAGTTGTAGGATGCTACGTAGTGCTACGCGGAATGGCGTTTATTGGAGACGCAGTAGCGCACTCCGTGTTTCCAGGACTTGCAATCGCATTTGTGTTGCAAGGAAACTTGCTATTTGGCGGCGCGCTCGCAGGAGTTGCAACCGCGCTAATCGTATCAATCTTTAGCCAAAATCGTAGACTTCGCGAAGACTCGTTTATCGGCGTATTTTTTGTGTCTGCATTTGCGCTCGGAATCGTAGTAATATCAAAAGCTTCTGGCTATGCAGGATCCCTAGAATCGTTCCTATTCGGCTCCATTACAGGAATACCAGACTCCGACATTGCTGTAGTAGCAATAACAGGGCTAATAATCGTAACGCTTCTAATGATGTTCCACAAAGAGCTAGTATGCGTTTCAATGGACAGAGAAACAAGCCGCGCAATGGGTTTGCCAGTAGCATGGTTGGATGGAATGCTATACGTTTTAGTTGCGATTGCTGTAGTAGTATCTGTGCAAATAATCGGAAACGTGCTTGTTTTAGCGCTTTTGATTACGCCTGCGGCGACTGCGCGATTGCTTACCGACAGGCTTGGAAAAATGATGATTTTAGCGCCTGCTATTGGGTGCGCTTCTTCGATTATTGGAATGTACTTGTCTTGGAGTTTAGACACTGCTACTGGCGGCACAATCGTTTTGGTTGCGACTTTTATGTTTGTTCTAGCGTGGGTGTGCTCGCCTAAACACGGGTTGGTAGCGAGAATTGTGCCGAAACTACGATCAGTCGTTGCATAAAATTGCGGTTTATAGTTTGCGGCACAATAGACGTATGGTATCTAAAGGAAAGCCTTCGCCTAGAAGCGCAGTTAAGCCGCTCAGTGATGAGCAAGTAGAACGCTTAGCGCGAGCACACAAGTTAGTTGACCCTACTTACTACTACCCAACGGGCGCGCGGACGCCAAATACGGCAGAAATCAACGCGCAAAATCCAAAGGCAACTGAGCGACTTCTCGAAGGAACGTCTCGCGTGCTTAGATCTCGTTGTAAAGTGCGCGCATGGGGATTAGAGAATGTGCCAGAAGAAGGCGTGTTTATAACCGCTTGCACGCACGTTACAATGTTCGACGTTTTCGTGCCAATGACGTCTCTATTCCACCAAGGCCGACGTCCGCGATACATGGCAAAAGCAGAACTCGCTCATTGGCCAATCTTAGGAAAATGGTTCCAGCTTGTTGGCATGCAACCAGTTCCACGCAGAAGCGGAAAAGCGCGCGAAATCGAAGAAGAATCGATTAAAATCCTAACAAACGGTAGGCCGCTTAGCGTATGGCCAGAAGGAACAGTTACGCGCGACCCTCAAAAATGGCCTATGAGCATGAAGCCAGGAATCGGAGTTATTGCGCTCGAAGCATCGCGCAGGCTGGGGCATCAAATTCCGCTATTTTGCGCCGTTGTCTGGGGTGCTGCAAGCATCAATCATTGGTGGCCATGGCCAAAGAAGAATGTAGTAATGTGCTACGATGCGCGTCTTGATTATTCGGATCTTCTTAAAGATATGGAAAATTGGGGTGATTTGCCTCCTATGGACTCTGCTGCCGAATTAGCTCGTCGTATTCGCGTGCGAATGACGGAAATTATGGAAGAGATTCGCGGCGAAAAAGCACCAGAAGGATATTTTGACTATAGACTTATGAAGAGAGTCAAAGAATAGAGTCAAAGAATAGTGGCTGTAAATTTGCGGTTCATTAAGCCGTAAAACTTTTGTGAATCATCCGTAAAGCGCACTGTGTAGAATTATGTAATAGTGTGATTAAAAGTTGACTAAGTTGACTATAACTTGACTAGTTGTAAATCGCTACAAATGGCTTACGACCAAAGTAATTTACAAACTCATAAATCGAAAGGCAAGGCGTAAACATGAATGTTACGGTGTTGGGTGCTGGAGCTTGGGGTACTGCGTTTGGGCAAGTGCTTGCAGATGCAGGAAATCAAGTGACAATGTGGGCAATAGAGCCACAGATTGTTGAAGGCATTCGAGATAATCACCGCAACGAAGTGAGACTGCCAATCGTAGAGCGATTGCCAGAAAACATGACAGCTACTGGGGATCGCGAAGAAGCCGTAGCAAACGCGGATATTGTAGTCGTGGCGATTGCAGCACAGTTTGCGCGCGTTGCGCTCGAAGAATTTGCTGGCAAAATTCCGCAAAATGCGATTGTTGTTTCGCTTATGAAAGGCATTGAGCGCACAACAGGAAAGCGTATGGACGAAGTTGTGTGCGAAGCTTTAAGCTTACCTCGAAGCCGTTTCGCAGCACTATCGGGTCCAAACTTAAGCAAAGAAGTGGCATTAAGGCAGCACGCAGCGGCTGTTGTTGCGTGTGAAAATCGCGCAAATGCCGAAGTCGTTGCAAAAGCATGCTCAAATAGCTACTTTAAAGCATTCGTATCAACCGATGTAATCGGTGTAGAAATGTGCGGATCGCTTAAAAACGTGGTTGCGCTCGCAGTCGGCATGGCTCGAGGCGCAGGATACGGCGAAAACACGGCTGCGATGATTGAAACGCGCGGTCTTGCAGAGTTGACGGCATTGGGCGTTGCGGAAGGCGCAGATTCTCGCACTTTTGCAGGACTTGCAGGCTTCGGTGATTTAGTGGCAACTTGTGGATCTCCTCTAAGCCGCAACTACACTTTCGGATCAAATCTTGGAAAAGGCATGAGCGTTGAGGAAGCAACTGCCGTAAGCAATGGTGTGGCTGAAGGTGTGCCAACAACTGGCGCGGTTGTAGCGATGGGCAAGCGTTTAGGCGTTGAAACTCCGCTTGCAAGCGCAATGGCTCGCGTGCTTGAAGAAGGAATCTCTTGCCAAGAAATGCTTGCAATGCTTTTTAAGGAAGATGTTTGCGAAGAATAGTGAAGCTCCTGATAAGCAGTGTGCGTAGATAATTCAAAATAACTAAAATAACTAAATAACTAAGATAATTAAAATAATTTTCAAAGGAAAAAAATGACTAAAAAGCGTGTAGTGTTCTTGTATGGCGGTAAAGCAGACGAACATTCGATTTCTTGCATATCTGCTGCTGGAGTGCTCAGTGCTGTAGACGAAAGTCGATTTGAAATCGTGCGCATTGCAATCACAAAGCAAGGCGAGTGGATTGTTGGTGGCGAAGATCCGCGAAACTTCCGTATGGAAGAAGGAGAGCTTCCGGTAATAACAAAAACCGCGGAAACGCGCGATGTTGTGCTAGACCCAGCAAAGGGCGCCGACGGATTTTTGGTGCGAGAGTCGGATGGCACGCTTACAAGCTTAGGTCATATTGACGCAGTTTTCCCAGTTCTTCATGGTCCAAACGGCGAAGACGGCACCTTGCAAGGCTTGCTAGAAATGATGCAAGTTCCATACGTTGGTTGCGGAGTTTTGGCATCCGCCGCGTGCATGGATAAGTATTACGCTAAGCAACTTTTTAAGGCAGCAGGAATTGATGTTGCTCCAGGAATCGCACTGGATGTGCGAAAGTTTGCTAGCGACGCGGCAAATCACTTCGACTCATACGCAAACGAAATTCTTGAGCAAGTTGAAGCTGCAAAACTCGAATATCCGCTTTTTGTAAAGCCAAGCCGAGCAGGATCTAGTTTTGGCGTAACAAAAGTTGAATCGCGCGATTCTAAAGCTTTAGCAGATGCCGTTTATGAGGCTTCAAAGCACGATTGGCGAGTATTGGTAGAGCAGGGAATTGACGCGCGCGAAATCGAGTGCGCTGTTCTTGCGGCGCGCGACGGCGACGAGCCTCAGGCAAGCTGGCCTGGAGAAGTTGTGCTTGACAAGCGCGAGGCTGGAGAAGACCAGTTCTACGATTTTGACAGCAAATACATGGATTCTGCAGCTTCACACGTGGAAGTGCCAGCAAATCTTCCGGAAGAGACTTTGGAACTTGTACGCAAAACAGCGCTTGCAGCGTTCAAAGCGGCAGATGGCAGAGGACTTAGTCGCGTGGATTCCTTCGTTACTCCAGAAGGACATGTAATGATTAACGAAATCAACACAATGCCTGGATTTACGCCAATCTCCATGTATCCAAAAGCTTGGGAAGCAACCGGAATAAGCTACAGTGATTTAATCACAAAGCTTATTGAAGGTGTGATTTTAGACTGAAACAATCTTAGAAATCATAGTTTTTAAGGATTAGTCGCCAGCAACCGAAGAATTTGTGCAATTTGCGCAAATATCAAATCTTAAAGTCTGTATAAAATCAGATTTAAAAGAAAACTTAAAACACAAACGAAGAGGTAAAAATGCGGAAAACTCAGCATAACGACATGTACCATCTAGCGCGAAAACGTCAAGGAGATGTTGGTATATCGCTATGCTTATTCCTATTTGTTTGGATTATTGCAACTATTTTAATAGGTGAACTTATAGGCTTGTTCGTTCCAAAAGGTGTTCTAAGTCCTTCGCTAAGCTCCTTCGTTTCGTCAGACATTGCGCAATACTTAATAGCGTTGCCGATAGCGATGCTTGTTTTAAGACGAGTGCCAGCGGTAGAAACACGCAAATTCACAATGACGTTCAGACAGTTTGGTGGATTTTTCGCAGTGAGCGTACCGATAATGTACGCAGGAAGCTACCTAGGTTTGGCGATTTCTGCGCTTATATCTGGCGGCAAAGCTGAAAACAGGATTGCAGACATAGTGGCAGGCGGAAACGTATGGGAAACCATAATTTTCGTTGTTTTCCTTGCTCCAGTTGTGGAAGAATGGCTGTTTAGAAAGCAGATTATAGACAGACTGCGAGTGTATGGCGAAAAGCGCGCAATTGTGTTCTCGGCGTTGGCGTTTGCGCTGTTCCATATGAACATGTTCCAGTTCTTCTACGCTTTTGGGCTGGGGCTTGTGTTCGGCTACATGTATGCGCGCACATCGCAGCTTAGATACAGCGTATTTTTGCACATGATTGTGAATTTCCAAGGAAGCGTTATAGCGATGTGGATTTCCGACAATATGATGGATTCAAACGGGAACTTAATTAAAGTGGAGAATCTTACACCGCAAGAAATAGCGGATCTGGCTCCTGGATTCATGTTCATCGGTCTTTACGCGATGTTCATTATTGTTATGTTTGTGTTTGGAATTGTGTTGTTAGCAAGGAGCAAAAAATATCTTGAATTCTACGAATCGCCGCTTGAAATCCGTGGGAGCGCTGGAACAAAGGCGCTCTATGGAACAATCGGCATTATGGGTTTCCTTGTGGTTTCAGTGCTTATGAATATGATAATGCTTTTTGTGTGAGCGAGAACGCGTTTAGTGTGATTTAGATTGCGGGTCTATTAGGGATTGATTCTGGATTTATTCCAGATTAATTTGGGATTATTTGGGATTATTTGATATATTGGAGGCGATTTTATGGTTACGGTAAATGCAGTAAATGCAAAAAATGCAGAACATAGTGATGGATCGGTTGCTGGCGACTCTTCTGCTGAGCCAATCCGCGTGGGTCTTTTAGGCGCCGGAACAGTAGGATCGCAAACAGCGCGTTTAATAGTCGAAGAAAACTCTGAACTATCCGCAAGAATCGGTGCTCCACTAGAACTTGCAGGAGTAGCATGCTTGCATCCAGAAGATGTGGATGCTCCATGGATTGCCAAAAATCTTCTAAGCGCAGACGCTTTAGCTTTATGTGAACGCGAAGATATAGACATAATCGTTGAGTTAATTGGCGGATTGGAACCAGCGCGCACATTTGTAAAAACTGCGCTAGAATGCGGAAAATCGGTTGTAACAGCGAACAAAGCATTACTTGCAAAGTTTGGTCCAGAACTCTACGAGTGCGCGCAAAAAAATGGAGTGGACTTAAGCTTTGAGGCGTCTGTGGCAGGAGCAATCCCGATTTTGCGTCCACTTAGAGAGTCGCTTGTAGGCGACAAAATCACGCAAATTTTTGGAATCGTAAACGGAACTACAAACTACATTCTTGACGAAATGACGGTGCGCGGGCTTGATTTTGATTCGGCTTTGCGCGCGGCTCAAGAAAAGGGATACGCGGAGGCGGATCCTACAGGCGATGTTGAAGGATTTGATGCGGCAAACAAGGCTGCTATTTTGGCAACGCTTGCATTCCAGATGCCAATAAGCATTGATGACGTTAGCGTTGAAGGAATTAGCGCGATTACGGCTGAAGATATTGCTGCGGCAAGTGCAGAAAATCGCGTGATTAAGCTGCTTGCAGCGGTTGCTTGCGATTCGAGTGGGTTGGTGAGCGCAAGCGTTTACCCAGCGTTGGTAAGCAAAGAGCATCCGCTGGCTTCCGTTCATGGCAGCTTTAACGCCGTTTTTGTTAAAGCGCAAGCGGCGGATGATCTTATGTTTTACGGCCGCGGCGCTGGTGGAGCGCCAACAGCCAGCGCGGTGGTTGGAGATATTGTTGGAGCCGCTAGAAACATAGCGCGCGGCTGCAACGATGCTAGCGTGCCAATGTATAACACCAAATCTTTGGCTTCCACGCGCTCGATTCGTGCGGATTTTGTTGTGCGATGCAGCATGGAGGATACTTCGCTTGCACTGTGCAGCGAAGTGATGGATGTGTTTGAGGCGCATGGAGTTAGTGCTAAGCGATTGCCAATGTTGTGCCAAACTCAATATGAGGGCGAAGGTGATTGCCCAGCTTGCGGAATTGGCGGTCCTGGCGATTTGCGCGTGCTTGTAAAAGATTGCGCAGAGGCAGATTTGCTCGCAATTCTTGCTGATTTGCAAAAAGTGGATGTTGTGTGCGCAAAGCCTCTTGCTTTGCGAATTATTGAGTAATTGAGTAGTTGAGTAATTGAGTAGTTGAGTAGTTGAGTAATTAAGTAATTGAGTAATTTAGTAGGCTGCTCGAATAGAAAAGGTGCGAAATGAAACCAGTATGCAACAGTGTGTCAGTTTGCGTGCCAGCAACCAGCGCAAATCTTGGGTCTGGATTTGATGTTGCAGGAATTGCGCTTGATTATGCGGATTCGCTAGTTTTTACGCTTGATGATTCGCTTGATGATTCGCAAGATGTTCGCGTGATTATTCACGGCGAAGGCGAAGATACGTTGCCAAAAGACGAGACGCATCTTGTTGTTCGCGCATTTCGTAAAGCGTGTGAAGAGTTTGGCTTGCCGCATTTGCGATTTACTCTAGAAGCGCGTAATCGTATTCCACAAGCGCGCGGAATGGGGTCTTCCGCCAGTGCGATTGTTTCGGGCGTGGCTGCGGCTTGGGCTTTTGCACATAATGAGGATCTTAATAAGCAGGCGATTTTTGAGCTTGCAGCGGCTATTGAAGGTCATCCAGATAACGTTGCTCCAGCGGTTTTTGGCGGATTGACAACCAGCTGGAAGAATGGCGAGGAGTTCCACACTGTTCGATACAACGTTTCTAAGAAGATTCGCGCAACGATTTTTGTGCCAAACTTTACTCTTTCAACGCAAATGGCTCGCCAAGCGCTTCCAGAAAAAGTGCCGTACGCAGATGCTGTGTTTAATGTTTCGCGCGCTTGCTTATTGCCGATTGCATTTGGTGATTTTGGAGATTTTAGCGCGTTTGCAGATTCTTGCGATTCTGCCAACTCTTGCGATTCTGCCAACTCTTGCGATTCTGCCAACTCTTGCGATTCTTGCGCAAAAACCACTCTTTCAAGAAACGATTTGCTCTTTACAGCTACTCAAGATTCTATTCACCAGCCGTACCGAGCAAGTCTTATGCAACCAACTTGGGATTTAGTAAAAACTTTGCGAGATGCTGGGTTTGCAGCTGCTATTTCGGGAGCTGGATCCTGCGCAGCGGTGTTCTACGAGGAAAAGTCGCCAGCAACCGTAGAAGCCAATAACGCCACTAATATAAGCGAAAAAATAGAAAAAATTGCGAAACCGCTTTTAAGTGGCTGCGATTGGAAAATTTTGCACGTAAAAATCGACTCGCACGGCGTAACCGCCTCTCGCGCGTAGCTTGCAAAAATATAAAAGGAAGAAGGGAATATGACAGTTTCGTTGATTTTGGCTTCTCAATCGCCATCGCGTAGAGCAGTGCTGGCTGCTGCAGGCGTGATTCCTGTGATTCATGTGAGCGAGGTGGATGAGCCAGCGGCTTTGCGTGATGCTGCAAATGCGCGAGGCGTTAGCGTGGAGCAGATGGGTGCCGAGGAGCGCGTTTCGATTTTGGCGCGAGCAAAGGCTTTGGCGGTGTATGAGTCGTGGAAACTTGTTGCAAATGCAGCGGCTTCGGCTAGTGGCGATTTGGTTGTGGGGTATCCGCTGGAGGCTGAGGCTGCTGAGGTTGCTGGATCTTCTGTAACTGGATCTTCTGTAACTGGTAGTAACTCTTTAGCAAACGATTCGCAATCGCATGTAACGCACAATGTAGATACCGCGCAAACTCGCGATTTTTCGGGCGTAAAAGTGCCTACTAAGACTTTTGATATTCACGATTTTGCGCAGGTGAATAAGTCTTCTGCTGATTCCAACAACGTGCTAATTGTTGGCTGCGACTCCATGTTTTTGCTAGACGGCGAATGCTACGGAAAGCCGCATACTCCTGAAGTTGCTGCTGCGCGAATCAAGCAAATGAGCGGAAAAACTGGAGAATTGTTTACTGGTCATTGCTTAATAGACGCAAAAAGTGGCAAAACCGTGTGCAAGGTGAGCCGTGCGAGCGTGACTTTTGCGCATATGAGCGATGAGGAAATTTGCGCGTATGTGGAAACTGGCGAGCCGTTGGAAGTCGCGGGATCCTTTACATTAGAAGGCTTCGGCGGAGCTTTTATTGAGGGAATTCAGGGAGATCCACATGGAGTTCTTGGCATTAGCTTGCCGCTTCTTAGACAAATGGTTTGCGAGCTTGGGTACGCTTGGCATGATTTGTGGAATACTCGCAAGCTAGAGGGCGAGGCGATTAAGGACGATCCAACTTCCGAAGAAGTACCTAAAGAAAATGTGCATCAGCCAGGAGACGGATGGGTGATGTGCGATTGTGGGCGCAGGCATTGGGGGCATAATGGCGCGGCTGGCGTGCTGCTTGCTAGGAGAGACGAAGCAACTGGGCGCGTGACTCACGTTGTTATGCAACATCGCGCGCTTTGGAGCGCGGAAGGTGGCACGTGGGGTATTCCTGGCGGCGCAATATCTGATGGCGAAAGCGCGATTGAGGGCGCGTTGCGCGAGTCGTTTGAAGAAGCGAACATAACGTCGCAAGATATTGATGTTGTTGGAGCGTATTGCGAAAGTCACGGAAATTGGCGGTATACAACGGTTTTCGCGTTTGAAAAGCTGGGTCATTGTGTGAATCCGTGCGCGCATGACGACGAGAGCATGGAAATCAAGTGGGTGCCGATTGATGATGTGCCGAAGCTAAAGCTGCTTACGGCAATGCGCACTGATTGGCCGTCTTTCCGTGCGCGCCTTGATTCTCTTGCCTCGCGAAGCTAGCGTCGCAAGGCTGGCATTGCGACGACCTGCCTTTTCGTTTAGAGTGCTCGAGCGCTTTCCTATTTGGTGTTGCGCGAGGTTTGAGTATTTCTCTCCTCGCAAGTCCCGTCGCTACGCTCCTCTTTTATTGCTCGTATAGAAATACATCAAACCTTCTGAATGTCTAGAACTTTTTCGTGGTTTTCATCGCCGAGATTCTCGATTTTTCTTGCTACTTCAGCGAATCACCATTTCATGCTGAGGTTCGCTTCATCCGCTGCGAAAAATCTCGAATCTCTACCTCAATTGGTGTGACCTATGCAACCTTGTAGTGTGTTTGTATCATAATCCGAGTTTGTTGATTCTTATCTGTGAAATCTTATAGAATTATGTTTATGCGCTGATGCATGCTAGTTTTCTACTAGTTGTTAGATGTTATATGGCTTGTGCTTGATTTTGTAATTTTGCTTGTGATTCATGGGTTTTGTGTTAAGCGCATAGAAATAAAGTAAACAAATCAAATAAAGCAACTATTTGCGTAGATTTGCGTAAAAATTAGGGGGGAAATTATGTCTAATGCGTCAAATATTAAAAAAGATATTATTAAGGCAAAAGGCTTTACAATTCAGGTTTATACGGAAGATTTTATGAATGATTACGTTAGTTTAACCGATATTGCGAGATATAAAAACAAAGAAGAGCCTAAAGATGTTGTTAAAAACTGGCTGAGAGTGAAGAATACTATTGAATTCTTGGGATTGTGGGAGAGTATTAACAACCCGAATTTTAAAGGGGTCGAATTCGACTCCTTTAAGAATGAGGCTGGTTCTAATGCTTTTACTTTATCTCCTAAAAGATGGGTAGAATCAACAAATGCTATTGGCATAGTTTCTAAATCTGGTAAGTATGGTGGAACTTACGCTCATAAAGATATAGCATTTAAGTTTGCAGCTTGGATTTCAGCAGAATTTGAACTATATATTATCAAAGATTATCAAAGACTTAAATCTGATGAGAACTCAAGGCTTTCACTGAATTGGAATTTGAACCGTGAGATTTCGAAGATTAATTACAAGATTCATACGGATGCTATTAAAGAATATTTGTTGAAGGATTTGACTCCTGAGCAGTTGATGTATAAGTATGCAAATGAAGCAGATTTGTTAAATGTTGCACTGTTTAATAAGACTGCTAAACAATGGAGAGATGCAAATCCTAAGTCAAAAGGCAACATTCGAGACGAGGCGAGTATTAATGAACTTCTGGTATTGGCGAATATGGAAAGCTATAACGCTGTTTTGATTTCTAAGGGTTTGCCACAGGCAGATCGAATGGTGGAACTTAGAAATTTGGCGCGAACGCAGATTTTATCTCTTGAGAATTTGAATAATTCTGGAATAAAGAGTTTGGATTCCGTGCTAAAAAATTGAGTTTAATCACTTTTTAATTCTGCGCTTAATACTGATATTTACCTCGTTTTAGTGTATGCGTGCAGTACAGTTTCTGCGCGCTTATCGATTTCTTGCCTGGATTCGCTAGTTGCACTACGACCTGCCTTTTCGCTTAGACCGCGCGAACGACGACCTGCCTTATCAAGCTCAGCGAATTGAAGTGACTTCTCTTGTTTTGTTTCTTTTTGCCCGAGTTTGTTTCCAAAATCGCCAAATACGTAAACAAACACGGGAAAATGTTCTTGGTTTTGTTTCTTTTATCCCGTGTTTGTTCCCAAAATCGCCAAATACGTAAACAATCTCGGGAAAATCGCTCGCGCGTTACAGCGCGCTCACGTCTTCGCCGCACGTAAAGTCCACTGGACTTTACGTTTGAGCGGCTCAGCGGATCTAGGTGACTTCTCGCGCTACGCTTTAAGCTCGAAGTCGTAGATTCGCCCGCTTTTGTTTACCAAAACACCAAAAATGGGAACAAACGCGGGAATTTAATTGGGTGCGATTGTCTTGTAGCGTGGCATTTGGCGTGATGTTAGTGCGGTGTTAGTGTGGTATCGGCGTGATTGCCAGTGTGGTGTTTGTGCGGTGTCGGCGTGATTGCCAGTGTGGTTGTTGGTGGGTTGTCGGCGTGTTGCGTGTGTGGGTTGAGTGGAATGTTGATTTTTCAATGGTTTTATAGTGTTAGTGTTCTTGTCTGAATAGTTTCCTGAGAAAAGTCTGGGAAAATTCTTTAAAAACCTTGAAACAATGTGTTTTTACGGTTTTATTAGTGTTAAGCCACAAATATTATGGTGAATATAGTTTTTATTGTGGATTAGTTTGTGTGTAACATTATTTTTTTCTGTTTGTTTTGTGTGGCTGCCTCTTGACTTTTTTAAACGGGGGGGGGGTATGTTAATAACAGCTGCTAGCTAGATGCTCTAGATGGTGGTTATCCACAATGTTTCGGAAATGTTGTTGGATATTTAGAATTTTTCTTCGTGTACCTGCACGGAGGAGAAGAAGAAAGGAAATTAAAATGATGAATAAGAAGGCTATCGCTGCTTTCGCTGCTGGCGCTACTTTGCTTGCTGGCTTCGCAATGGCAACCCCTGCATTCGCTGGTGATTACACTAATGCTGTTTATACAGAGGCTTTCACTGCTAAGACTAATGCTGAGGCTAAGGTTACTGAGGCTCAGGTTGCAGTTGCAACTGCTAAGAGTGCAGCAAGTGAAGCAACCAAGAAGTACCAAGATGGTCTTGCTGCATTCTTGAAGACTGATGGAAACACTGAAGAAAAGTACCAGAAGGATAATGCCGGCAAGCCTTTGTTTGAGGCGATGAACACAGCTAATGCAACTCTTGCATCTAAGAAGGCTGAGTTGCGTAAGGCTAATGCAGCTTTACGCAAGGCTACAGATGATTTCTCTGCAGCTGAACTTGCTAAGAAGCTTCAGGATGCTAAGGATGCTGAGGATGCTAAGGCTGCTGAGGATCTTTATGAGCATTCCCAGTATGGTGAGTCATATCATCCATTCCTTAAGGAAGATGGTACTTTGCGTCAGGAGAATCCTGATGGTACTCCAAAGCAGGATGATGAGAAGGCTCCTAAGAAGGACGACAAGAAGGACGACAAGAAGGACGATACTACCACTCCTGATGAGAAGATCAAGGATCTTGGTAAGTTGAACTTGTCTGATGCTGCTAAGAAGAAGCTTGCTGCTCATTACGTGTATGAGGCTAAGCTTGCTTTGGATGAGGCTGATAATA
>NZ_JBKQXT010000008.1:0-44266 GCF_048545055.1 Gardnerella lacydonensis | reverse complement strand
CCATGCACGGCATGATCATAAGACTGCGGCAGGAGAACCACGCACAGCTGACCTTGTTTTTTTGTCAATGAGCCGGGGACCACCAAAATCAACACCGTCTAATTCGTCGGCAGCGTCAGAAATCAATAAGCGACAGTGTTGAAAGTGCAAATAGCAGCACGAAAACAAACACCCCCCCCCCCACCACATACTGATTCCACTAATCAGCATAATTTAAAAAATGATAAATCTACTAACCACAACAACACTACCAGTGAAGATCGCGACTACGATACAAATACGGTTCGAACAACTGTTGATTCCAAAGTCGCAACAAGAGATAAGGCTGTTCAGCAAAACACATCACACACTGATTCAACAAGCAATGAATTAGCATCAGGAACAGCGACCGATAAAAACGGCACACAAATCAAATGGCAAGTAACGGATAATTCCAGTAATATCAAAGCTACTGACGCATCAAAGATGCACGAATATGGCAAACAGCTCAATTATGATCCTAATAATAATAAGCTAATCGCAACCATGAGCAATGTGCCATTCAAGAATGAAGCAGCAAATGTCGTTGCAAGAAAATATAACGAAATTACGATAAAAGTCACAAACAACAATGAAACTACGCCTACAACTATTAGCAATATTAAAGAAACACCGTGGTTCTACAAAAGTCAATATTTAAAGAGTATTTTGGATGAAATTGATAAAACGACAATCGGTTCGTATAACTTTACGAAATACAATCAAGAACAAAAAGTTGGCGGCAAACACCTTAGCGGTTTGAAATACAACTTTAATACGCGCAAAATTGAGGGCATGCCAATAGTCACAGACTGGCAGGAAGGCGAAAAAAGTCGCATAATTCCTGTATACATGGCAACAACCCATACGGGCAAAGATTCAGACTATATAACGTTGGGCATATTGCAAAACATTACTGTAAATAAGCCACAGACACCTGTTGCTCCACCAGCACCACAGCCAAAACCACCTGTAACACCTCCAGCACCAAAGCCACCTGTAACACCGCCTGCCCCGAAACCACCTGAGTCTGCTACTAATGTATTAGCATCAGGAATTACAACCGACAGTAACGGCAAACAGATTCAATGGCAAGTGCTAAACAATGATAAAAATCCTGATACTGAACAAATGACTAGGTACTCTAAGTATCTCAGTTACAATCCTGATAAGAACGAGTTGATAACAACGGTAAATGCTGATCCATTTACTGGAAAAGACGCAAATATTTCCGCAAGAAAATTCAGCAACATTACGCTAAAAATCACGAAGGACGGAAAAACAACAGAAGAAAACATCAAAGAAACGCCATGGTTCTTCAAAGATCAAAATTCGCAGAATATGTGGGACTCAATTAACCAAACAACAATCGGCACGTATAGCTTTGCAAAATACAACCTCGAGCAAAAAGTCGGTGGCATGGGACTGAAAGGCTTGAGCTACGACTTTCTGAATAAGAATTTTGATGGCACACCTACGATTACTTGGAAGGACGATGAAAAAATCCACGAAATTCCTGTGTATATAGCAGCAATACATAAAGGTAAAAATGGCTCAGACTATATGACAGTAGGTGAATTTAAGAAATTCAAGGCATATAAAAATAGAAACGATATCTTTAATGGCACTGCTGGAACTAATCCGCTAACACAACAGCAGTATAAATTTAGTGATCTTGGCGACAATAATGTTAGCAAGACAGTAATTGGTATGTATGCTGATGGTCCTATTTATCTTAAGCCAGGAGAAACAAAAACTGTTAAACTCAAGTTCTATTTATATGAAAACGGTAAGAAAGGTGCTGAAATTACCGACGACTTTATGCCGGCATTAAATCCAGAACCACAAGAAGTAGAACTGAAAAAGGTTTTGTTTACACGAAGCAATAATACGTCTGTGATTGAAATGAACACTTCATATGTACTGCATACGGATTATTCGATCACATTTACGGCGA
This sequence comes from Gardnerella lacydonensis, assembly GCF_048545055.1. Lineage (NCBI taxonomy): Bacteria > Bacillati > Actinomycetota > Actinomycetes > Bifidobacteriales > Bifidobacteriaceae > Gardnerella > Gardnerella lacydonensis. The sequence goes on along the minus strand of NZ_JBKQXT010000008.1, from coordinate 42,291 downwards.
ACGCAGATGCTCAGGTTGGAGATTCTTATAACACGGACGGTTCTAAGTTAGATAATCTTCCAATGGTTCTTAGCCCATCAGAAACGCCAAATTATACCTATGAGCCGGGTATAACGTTGCATGAGAAGAATAATCCAGGACATGTTGCTTTTATCAATGCATTCTTTGACGTGATAAAAGCAACACCTAATCCTAATCCTAATCCAAACCCAAATCCAAACCCAAACCCGGAAACTCCTAAACCGAAACCACCTGTAGTTCCACCAACACCTGTTCCACCAACACCTGTTCCACCAACACCTGTTCCACCAACACCTGTTCCACCAACACCAGAACTAGAACCTACTCAGGTTCCAATTCTTGAACCAAAACCAGAAACTGTTCCAGTTCAAGAATCTGTTCCTAAACCAGAACAAGCACAGGAACCGACACAAGTAACCGAGACTGAGCCATCTAAAGAAATTACAGCACCAAACTCTCATGAAATTCTTGCACATACAGGTTCTACAACCTCAACTGTTGCAGGTACTGGATTAGCTTTCTTACTGTCAGCGTTCGGTACACTTTCGCTTAAACGCACGCGCATTGGCAAACACGGCAAATAACAAGTACAGATAGCAATAACGCAAATAACCAATAAACGCCAGTCGAGTTGAAATGAACTCCCTGGCGTTTATTTTAAGCACCAATCAACCAATTACAAAGTAGCCAATCGCTGCAAATAACCAATCCCCAAATCAGCACTTCCTTCGCTAGTAGAAACGAAGGCAGGGTGATTTATTTGGTATTGCATTGCGAGCTTCCCCCGAATTTGTTTACTTATCCAGCATGTTGGTAAACAAAACCAAGAACACTCCCCCGAATTTGTTTACTTATCCAGCATGTTGGTAAACAAAACCAAGAACACTCCCCCGAATTTGTTTACTTACTGGCGCTTTGCACCAGCGCCATAACCTCACATAGACACAGTGTAAAGCGAGTAGAAGTAAGCCTTCTGATTCATAAGCTCCTCAAAGCTTCCGCGCTCAATAAGTTCACCACTTTTCATCACAAGAATCTCATCATATTGTTTAAGCGAATTAGCATCCAAGCGGTGAGTTACCACGAGTCGAATAATTCCTTGCAAATCCAAAATAGACTGCGTTACGTTCACGCTCGTCTCATTATCTAGCGCGCTCGTTGCCTCATCAACCAGCAGAATCTCGGACTTTTTAAGCAAGCTTCGCGCAATAGCAATACGCTGCTTTTCGCCGCCAGAAAGATGACTACCGTTCTCGCCGCACTGATAATCCTTGCCTTTAGCAGCAATCAAATCATCCAAACCAGCCAAATGAATCACGCGATCCACTTCCGCCTCCGGGAACGGCTTAAAAAGCGTAATATTATCTAAAATCGAAGCATCAAACATAAACACAGACTGCTGCATAAGAGTCGTCTTATCGTAAAGCGAACTCTTGCTCACATTGCTAAGCTCGTGATTATCCAGCTGCACACTACCTTCATAATCCTTGTAATAGCCCATAAGCAGATTAATCAAACTACTCTTACCAGCACCAGAAGGTCCTACTATCGCGTAAGATTTTCCAGCTTGCAAAGTTAGACTTACGTTCTTCAATACTTTATGATCCGCGTCATAAGCGTACGAAACATCGCGCAAAACAACGCTTTTAATAGAATCGTCAATGATCTCGCCAGAATCTTCCTTAGCGTTACTCATATAATCAGCCATCTTGCTAATAAGCTTCTTAGCTCCCTTCATCTCGCCAAGCATTTGCGGAAGAGTTGCAATAGGCTGAAGCACGCCATTCATCAAATTAGTGAAAGCTAACACCATTCCAGCAGTAATAACACCAATATGAGCGTTAACCATCCAAGCACCAATAAGCATCACGCCAAGCTGAGTCCCAAGACTTGAAATTGTGCCAAGAGCAGAAACAGTAGTCATCGTTTTTTCGCGAAGATTCTTAGTATGCTCAAGCTCCATCGACTGATTCTGATAACGGTTAATAACCTCTTGCTCCGCCTTAAAACTCTTAATAACCGAAACGCCATTCAAAACATCCTTCGTTAAGGCTGTATAAGACTCGTTCGACTTAGAAACCTGCTCCTCGCGAGTGGCAATTTCGTTAGCTGTAAGAATCGAGCACGCCATAGGAAGCACGGAAATAATAAGAGCAATAACAGTCAGCAGTGGACTATAGTAAATCATAAGAGCCAGAGAGCTTACAAGCATAAGAACGTCTTGAACAAAATCAAAAATCTTCTTCAAATACTTTTCTTGAATACGCTCGCAATCATTAGTAAGCACAGAAAGATATGTACCAGAATTCGCAAGCGAAAAATCACTATAACTCTTTTTTAAAAGCTTTTTAATAACAGACTCTTTATACTGATTCATTGCTTTTTCAAGAAAGCGAGGATACGCGCTGCGCTTCAACGCAAAAATCATGGAAATTGCAAGCATAAAGGAAACTACAAGCAGCAAAATAGTAGTTAAAGAGAAGGATCCTTTACCAGCCATATAGTCGAAAATAATTTGCAAAATCCAAGAAATAGCAGTGAAAATCATAGACAAGGCAATAAAAACTATCATAGAAAGAAAAGCTACAAGCTTGTTTTCTTTGAAAAATAGTTTTACGTAATTTTTTACGTCGGGATGTAGTTTAGATGATTGCTGATTTGCGGGCGATTGCTGATTTGCCGTATTGTCAGTTTTGTTCATTCCAGCTACCTCTCACTTCCTTTGAATATTTCTTCTATTTATGCTATTCCCTATCTAATAACATTTTCGTAGCTAGCATTTTCGATTCTGTTTTGCCGATTAGACGAATACAAAACGTTGAAAGCTACATTAGCATACTCATCCTGATTAATCACAATTATCTACTGACAACACCTATAAACTCTTAAACACGCTTATACGTAATGCTCAAATACGCAACGCTGCTTCAATGCAAAGCTCAAGCGCATACGCTTTAGAGTCTCCACCCCAATTACGCTCATCATAATTTTCAACATCGTGCAACGTATCTGCAGTGTAAAGAATCTCACCCCAGATAATCCCGCGCATTTGCGCACAAGCCGCTAAAGCAGAACACTCCATTTCAACAACCGCGCATCCCTCCTGCTTACGGTTAGCAACTTTCGTCTTAGTTTCACGGAAAAACCCATCCGTAGTCCACGTCTTAACTTCATGATAAGGCAAATTATGCGCCTGCAAAGTTTGCAAAATAGCACGCCTCGAACGCTCCGAAACATCAACATAACGACTTGGAGGCAAATAATGATAAGAAGTTCCTTCATCCCTTAAAGCTTTATACGGAACCAGGAAAACGTTTTCTGCATAATCAACTAACGATCCGCAAGAACCAGCACTAACAGCTTCCCTAACACCGTAAGAAATCAACCAATCTAAGATCTGAACAGCGGCAGGAGCTCCAACTGGTGCCTGTACTAAGCAGATTTTTTGCGTTTCTTCCTCTACTTCGCTGTCTGTATTTTCTCCTACTTTTTTCTCTACTTTTTCTTCCAAAACATATATCGGGTATGCTTTAGTTGCAGATTCAAAATTTGCTACAATCGTAGCTTTCCTACTTAAAGCATACCGATCGATTTCATCGCCTAAGAAAGCAAAAACCGCTTTAGGTGGCAGCTGAACAGAAATATTATCGTGATTTGGCATTAAAACTGCGCTTTTATCGGAATCATACTCTAAAATCGGCAAATCATATTCTGTCATATAATCAGCTCCTTCATACAATCAGACCCGTCCTACAAGCCATTCAATTTTACATACCAGCATACGCATTATCGCACAAAAATCACAAATCAGCCAAACACAGCAAATTCGCACTTAATGTCCGAAAACAAGCAAAATCAGACACTCACTCAGAAAAGGGAGTACATATCAAAGTTTGACAAACACAAATCCATTCGCTATAGTCATCACTTATCACCATTTCGACGAGTAAAGGAGTGCGCATGTATCATACAAATATGATGACAAATTGTTGTTGTAACGTATGCTGTTGCGCATTTCTTAATCGAAATGATGTTTGCAAGCACTAATATGCATAACATCTAGCCTGTGTTAAAAGCATCTACGTTAGAACACAGCAAATTACGATTCAAGAAACAGCGCGCTGTTTCTTTTTTTTTATGCCAAAAATCGAATATAAAACGTTAAAAAGATAACAATTTAATACGTGTTAAATATTAAAACGAATAAATGGCATTTTTAGAAACAAATAATAAAACAATAGTCGCTTTATTAATAAAAATTATTTTTTAAAAATTAAAAACAAATTAAACAAAACAAAAACAAACAAGTAAAACAACAAACAAGTAAGGGGAAATATTATGTCTAATATCTACAAGTCCGTGCAAGAACTCGTGGGCAACACTCCACTTATGGAGCTTACGCACATTGAAAAAGAGTACAATCTAGCAGCAAAAATCCTGGTAAAACTCGAATACTTTAACCCAGCAGGCTCTGTAAAGGACCGCATTGCAAAGCAGATGATTGAAGAAGCAGAAGACGAAGGAACAATTAAACCAGGCTCAGTAATTGTTGAGCCAACCTCTGGAAATACTGGCATCGGTCTTTCAATGATTGCTCAAACAAAAGGATACAAAAGCATTATTGTGATGCCAGAAAGCATGTCTATTGAACGCAGAAAACTTATGAAAGCATACGGCGCCGAACTCGTACTCACCCCTGCTGCAGAAGGAATGAAAGGCGCAATTGCCAAAGCGAAAGAAATAGTTGAAAACACGCCAAACGCGTGGACTCCGGGACAGTTTACCAATCAAGCAAATGTACACGCGCACTACAACACAACTGGTCCAGAAATTTGGCAAGACACTGACGGAAACGTGGATATTCTAATTGCCGGCGTTGGAACAGGCGGCACAATCACCGGTACTGGCACATACTTAAAAGAACAAAATCCTCAGCTTGAAGTAATCGCAGTAGAACCAGCCGACTCTCCTGTGCTCGCAGGCGGCAAGCCAGGAGCGCACAAGATTCAAGGAATCGGCGCAGGATTCGTGCCAGATGTGCTCAACAAAAACATTTACGATCGCATTGTTCACGTAACAAATGAAGACGCAATCGAAAATGGCAAGCTTATAAGCAAAAAAGAAGGCGTTCTTGTAGGTATTTCTTCTGGAGCTGCAATTTGGACAGCAATCCAAGAAGCAAAAAGAGAAGAAAACAGAGTCAAAACCATAGTTGCAATACTGCCAGATTCAGGAGATCGATACTTGTCTACCGCATTATTTGAAGACTAAATACATTTAGGAGTACTACTTTAAATACGCAAGTTTTGATTAAATAATAAATGAATAATAAATAACATTATTAGATAATGATCAAAACTATAAAATAAAGAAAATAAAGAAAATAGAAAATAACGGGAGAAATGTATGAATGATCGCATTGATCTTATAAATCAACTGAACTCAATTCACGATTCAGACATAAGACAAGCTACATTCATACCTAATTACCGAAATATTATTGCGCTCATACATGCGACTCAGGTGTTACTTTTTCCTGAGTTGCATGTGCGCAATGAAAGCAACGAGACTACACAACTCAATGCTAGTTTGAATACTGATAATAGTTTGAATACAATTGCTTCAAACGCGTTAGACACTATAGAACGCATTATATTCCACGAACTTCAATGCTACACAAACAACACAATTAAAATTCGAGAAACTTGCAATCAATTTATAAATACTCTTCCTACAATTAAAAAGCTACTTTTAACAGATATTCAAGCCATATACGAAGGCGATCCTGCTTGCACAAGCAAAGTAGAAGTCACACTAGCATACCCTGGTTTTTATGCAATGCTTATTCACCGCACAGCACACGCACTCTACGAACTTAACGTACCGCTAATTCCTAGACTTATGAGCGAATATGCACACAGAAAAACTGGAATCGACATTCATCCAGGAGCAAAAATTGGCGCATATTTCTGCATAGATCATGGAACTGGTATTGTAATTGGCGAAACAACTGTAATCGGCGAGCATGTTAAACTTTACCAAGGCGTAACGCTGGGTGCGAAAAGTTTTGCGCTAGATGATTGTGGAAATCCTGTAAAAGGCGGAAAGCGGCATCCGAATATTGGAAATAACGTAGTAATCTACGCAAACGCAACAATCTTAGGCGGAGAAACCACAATTGGAAGCGGAAGTATAATCGCAGCAAATGCATGGATTAACCGCAGCATTCCTGCAAACACAACCTACCACTTCCCTAAAGCCTAATACGCTATCATGCTCTGTCTTTTATAAAACCGCAGCACTCGATTTCTGACAACTCAATAAAACCAGCAGACTTATAAAAAGCAATAGTTTTTTCGGTGCAATCCGTAGTCAATTGAATTTGACGAACATTATGGTAACAATCCACAATAGTCTTTAACAAAACAGAGCCTATCCCCTGGCGTTGATACTCTGGCAAAACGAGAATATCTTGAATAAGAACAACCGTATATCCGTCGCCAACAGCTCTAGCAATGCCAACTAGCTCATCATTTTTATATGCAGCTAAAACCTTGAGCGAATTATTAAAACCATTTTCTAAAGAAACTAAATCATCTGTATACGAAGACCAACCAACGGAATCATATAGTCTTAAAATATCTTTGCTACTATATTTTTCGTACTCTTTTATTTGAACGTCTGTTAAATTCATTTACAATAACACCTCGCAAAATATAGTAAAAGTGCGCGCTCACAAGAACGTAAAAACGTAAGAACGCGCACTAGAAAGAATACTTAACAACAGCTACAACAGCTACTTGTTAAGTTGCACAGTCTCGTGATCCTTGCCCATCTTAAACTTAAGACCTGCACGCTGCCACATACGATATTCACCAACTGCTGTAAAGAGAACATCTGTGGAAGAATTAAGTGCAGTTTCGCAAGAATCCTGAATCACGCCAATAATAAGACCAATTGCAACTACTTGCATAGCAATATCGTTTGAAATACCAAACGATGAGCAAGCAAGAGGTATAAGCAAAAGCGAACCACCAGCAACACCAGATGCACCTGCAGCGCTAACCGCAGAAAGCACAGACAAAATCACAGCTGTTGGAATATCAACATAAATCCCAAGAGTGTGAGCAGCACACAAAGCCATAATCGAAATAGTTATAGCAGCACCACTCATATTAATGGTTGATCCAAGCGATATCGAAACTGAGTAATTGTCTTTGTTAAAGCCAAGTTTTTCGCACAAATTCATATTTACAGGAATATTTGCAGCAGAAGAACGCATAAAGAACGCTGTAACTCCTGAATCACGCAACGTTCGCAATACAAGAGGATACGGATTCTTGCCAGTAAGAACAAAAACCAAAATAGGATTAACAATCAAAGCAACAACAGCCATAGTGCATACTAACAAGGCAATAACGGAACCGTATTCACTAAAAATACGAAGACCATTGCTTGCCACTGTTGTATAAACAAGACCCATAATTCCAAAAGGCGCTGCGTTAATAATCCAGTGAACAATTTTTCCAATAGCAGACGAAACGTTGTCAAAGAATGCTTTAGTGGAAGGCTCAGCCAAACGAAGCGCTACACCGAAGGCAATTGCCCAGAATAAAATACCAATAAAGTTTCCCTTAGCAAGGGCATCTACAGGGTTCACAACAATATTTAATACAAGAGAATTAAGAACTTCACCGATTCCTTGAGGAGATGGCGAAGATGCCGCTTCAACATGTGCAAAAGTGAAATCAACAGGGAAAATCATAGCCGCACATACAGCTATAAGGCTTGCAGTGAAAGTAGAAATCGCATACAACACGATTACAAGCTTCATGTTTCCAACACTTTTTGCTTTTGCAAGCGCTCCAATCACAAGGCAAAATACCAAAATCGGAGCAACGGATTTAAGTGCGCTCACAAAAAGCTTTCCCACAAGATCTAGCACATAAACGTGAGCTGGCACAAAAAGACCAAGTGCAGCGCCAAGAAAAAGACCAATGACAATACGCAAAATAAGGTCAATGCTATTCCACTTTTGAACAATCTTGTGCATGAGAGTCTCCTGTAATTTAGTTTGTGCAGAATATTTTATACTCTTTTATTTGTATTCATACTCGCAAGATTTTTTATTTTTACATATTATACACAGATATGCATACATATGCAAATCGTTAAGTTCTAGCCAATTTAAAAATGACTTTTGCTTAGGAGATAACACTGATTAATCACATATCACTTCACATATTCTGCAACGCCAATCGTCTAATCTACATAACTCGTATTTGGTAATTGAGGCAAAACAACAATCAATCCTGCACTAAAAATCAGCGCAAGTATAGGCAAAAGCTGCCATTGCAACGTAGACGAGAATGCAAATCCAATCCAAGATCCGGTAGTAGCACCAATCGCAAACGCGAGGCGTGCCCAACCAGAAAACTTAGCAAGCATATTCCCTTTAAACAAAATCTGACGCGCAACAATAATCGGCTCTACCAATAACATTCCTCCAATCGACTCAAGGAAGAATGCGAAGCACATCATTGGCAAAATACTACTAAACATAAGGCAATAAGCAACCAAGCTCACAGCAATTCCCAAAATCGCCACTTTTCTTAAACCGAGCTTTTGAGACGAATGCGCATACAAAACGGACGCAAGCACGCTTCCTACACCACTGAAAATATACAATATCGTCAAAGATTTAGAGCCATATTGTTTACCAAAACCAAGAAGAATATATGAAACAGAGCACGCAGGAATAAAAGCAACCAAAAGAGAGCCCAAAAGAAGCATGAGCTTACTCTTGAGATGCGAATTTGCAGATTGCTTAGATGTAGATTTGTTAATCACATCATTTGCTTGCGATTCTTGCGATACTTCTCCTTCTTCACTAATCGCTTGCGATCCATTCTCTACATCGCAAGACGCTTCTTCTTCTACACAAGACGCTTGCGCAATGTCTTGTTTCATAATAAAACGCGTAGCGCAAGCTGCAAAAGAAGTCACGGACGAGAAAATCAAAACCGCAGGAATCGACCAGCTTGCAATCCACGAACCAAGTGGAGAGCCAAGTAATGTTCCAGTAATACTCGCCAAAATACTCACAATGCCACTGTAGTTTACAATCATGCCGTCATCACCGCCGGCAGCATCAACCTCGAAAACTTCGCTAGCAATATCAATCACTTGACCTGTAATCAACAATGCGCAAGAAAGAGCCACAAGCGACCACTTCCACGCAGGAGAGCCAAGCATAAGAAGCGGCAGCAAACTGAGCACGCCTTCTACGCCTTCAGTCATAGCAAGAGCGCGAAAACCGCCAAGCTTATCAACAATCCAACCAGAGCATGGCGAAAGAAAATCGGCAACCGTCATAAAAGTCTTACGAAAACCAATCACCCAAGCCGGCAAGCCAACAATAATAATAGAAGGCAAAACCGAGCCTTCATACGCTTGATTGCCAAGCATAGAAAAACAGAATCCAACCAAAGCCCATCGCAATGCTGGACTAATAGATCTCATACGAATAAAAATATTATTCTTGCTAAATATTGACTTCACAGCAACCAACTCTCCTCTAAAACTCTTTCAAAATCGCAAATCATAATGCAAGTTTACGCAAACTTACAGGCAAACTTACACAACTACTCGCAAATCGCTATCCAACTTAAATAATTCACTACAAACTACACAAATCCAATAGCTTATTTGACAAATTTGATAACACTATACTCTTGTTTAAAAAAAAAGCAAAAATTGCATTATTATTGCACATGAGTATTTCAACACTTTTTTGAGTGCACACTATAGATATTGGGTGCACTTAGTTCAATATTGCACATTAATTAATTCCTTAGAAATCTTAATGTTATTCAAACACTAAACAAGAAAAACGTTTTAGAGAACTTTTAGAAAAACAAATCAGAATACCACAAAAAATAAAACACTTAGTCATAAAATTTGCTTTGTACTAAAACTTGCTTTCTCATCACACCATCATATAGAGTATTAACACCAATCGCTATCATACTAATGCGCTATAACACAAAATTAAGAAAGGTAAATTATGACTTGGGAATACGCAGACCTCTCAAAAGCAGCTAAAAACGCAGGCGGTCCTGAAAAATTTGTAGATCAACTTATTAATGCTGGAAAAAATGCGGGACATAAAGAAATGTTGCCACTTACTTTCGCTGCATTAGGAGTAGGTATTCTTGGATATGCTTGCATTCAAAAATTAATTCAATGTTTAAATAAAAAGTCAACATCACCTGAAGAACTGGAATCTGTTAAAAAAGAAATAATCGACAGAATCAATGAATATGATTCCACTCATTCAGAACAGACCATTGTAAATGACGAAAAAAACGATAATGAAAATAAGGAAAATAAGGAAAAACTCTCATAGATAGATTGACATTACGGACAATACAACTGACAAAAAATTCTTTGATACCATAAAAACAACTAATAGTATGAATATCATCCATGCAGTCACATGCAACATGACAACCTGCATCTGTCTATTCATGCTAGCGTTTATCATAAATCCTTATCACATAGGAGTAAATATGAGGCACGTATTTAAAGCCAAAAGAATTGGATGGGATGAAGAACAAGAGGGCGTATGGTTTGACTCGGATCAATACACAAAGGAAGAAGCAGAAGCAGAGTTCAAGCCATATCAAGGAAGAACACAAAAAGGGTATTCTTACACAGGATATGAATATGATGGAGCAAAATATCACGATTTCACTTATCTAGGTGAATATGAAGATGATGATATGCCTGAAAGTGATTCTGATTATTTTGCACGCCTAACGAAAAAATCTAAATAATAAAAAAAAACTTTAATTATTTAAAAAGCTCGTTTAATCAAAACAACACTCTCAGTGCGAGATTGAGACAACAAGTAGTATATCTACACTTTTTTGAGTGCACACTATAGATAGTGGGTACACTTTTAAGAATAGAAAATACAGTCTTCTCTTAAAATAAGAAAATCCACTTCATACATTGGATTCTTTTAAGACCAGTAGTCTCATATGTGTGAATATAAAAACATTAAGGTCTTAGAGCAGTAATAGGTATTACGCAAACACCATCATTTCTTTTGTAAGCAAAAGGCGCTTTGGCACATAAAACTGCCTTAAATGAAGGTTTAGGCATGTTTTCAATATCTATTTTAGATGCTAAATCCTTTAAAGTCTTTGCACCTTCCTCAATCAACTTATCTCCACCGAGCTTAATCTCAACTAGACCATAAGACCCATTTCTTAAATGAATTACCGCATCACATTCTAAACCATTCTTATCTCTATAGTGATAAACTGTTCCATCTAAATAGTCTGTATAAATTCTTAAGTCACGAACACATAAATTTTCAAATAAAAATCCCATAGTTTTTAAATCACCTAACAAATCTTTGGGCCCAATTCCTAAAGCAGCAGTTGCAATAGACGGGTCTGAAAAATATCTAGTATCCGTTGTGCGTATGGACGCTTTAGATCTTAAATTTGGATTCCATGCAGGCGAGTCTTCTATCACGAACATTTTTCTTAGGGCATCAAGATAAGAATAAAGAGTCACTTGATCAAATGTATCCTCTTGATTGACCAACATATCTTGCCTTATCGTTTCTAGTGAACTTTGTGCGCCCACATGTCTTGCGTAAGATTTAAGTAGTCTTTTTGCTTTTTCTTTATCTCTTTTTACCGAATTCACTCTACTAATATCTGTAGAAACAACGGATTTATAATAATCTATCGCTTGAAATAAAGACGGTTTTTCATCTAAACCAATTGCTTTCGGCCATCCGCCTCTACATATTAAAAAGGCTATTTTTTCAAGACTAGTTTCATTAATAGCCGAAATATTTTTATCTTCAAATAAATCTCTAAGAGCAACTTCACCGCCTGAGTCTTTTGATTCATACAAACTCATAGGTCGCATCAAAAGCCTAGAGATTCTGCCTATGCCTGTATGCATAGAGTCATCAAATTCATTAGGCACCGCCGAACCAGTTAATATAAATTGGCCAAACTCATCCCTGTTGTCAACCTCATATCGCACTGCATTCCATATATTAGGTGCTATTTGCCATTCATCTATCAGCCTTGGCGTTTCTCCTTCAAGTAGAGTACTAGGAGAAAGTTCTGCCATTTGTTGATATTGTTTCGTCATATCAGGAAGATCCATAGATATAAAACTTTTAGCCTTTTGTTTTGCCGTTGTAGTCTTTCCGCACCATTTAGGCCCTTCAATTAACACTGCTCCCTTTGCATCTAATCGTTCTTCTAACAATTTATCTGCAATTCTGGGTAAATACTCCTTCATAATCTCCTCCTATGCTTATTCGTTAGGTAAACTTTATCAGCTATTCAAGCATTTGTCCAGTTTTCATTCAAGTATTTGGCGGACTTTTATTCAAGTATTTGGCTAGTCTTTATTCATACATTTGGACAATTTTGTTTACTTAAGGCACGCTTGTATTAGGAAGTCTACTGTATTTCTGGATTAAGATTGCAGACAGTACGTCTACATTTTCGAGTGCATACTATAGATAGTGGGTGAACTTTTTAACGATAGAAGCGAGCAATCGTTAAAAGGTTTGAGATGGATTATCTCACTGAAATAAATATATTGCTTTCATATGCTTGCTATCATTTGTAAAATGCAGACAGAAAGGAGTGTGAATATCATGGCAAATACCAATGTTGTATATGCAAGAATCGACACAGATCTTAAAGAAAACGCTGAAAACATATTGAGCCAACTTGGAATAACACCGTCTTCTGCGATTCAAATGCTTTACAGCCAGATTGTCTTACAAAAAGGCATGCCATTTGAACTCCGATTGCCAACTAATAAGCAAGAAAAACCGCTTGCTTTAGGTAATTTAACTCGAGCCGAACTGGATAAAGAATTGCAAAAAGGCATCGACTCACTTTCGACTGGAAAACAATACAGTGCAGATGAAGTAGACCAATTCTTCGCTAAGAAATACGGCGTATGAGCACAACTTATAACATCATCTATTCTCCGCAAGCGTTCCTTTATCTCACTGAGCTATACGAATACATTCGCTTTAATTTGCAAGTTCCTAAAACAGCTGAAACCACATTCTTCTGACCAATTCCCAACCGACTACCGGTTCTTACTTATCACGCAACTTACCAACTTGCGTAAATTCCTTATCCCCAACACACATCTTCTTATCAGTGAACTTTACTCGCATCATTCTGCTAATAATATACTCATCCGTTATCAGCACAAAAAATTGCTTCTCTTTTTTATTCACCAAGTAATACTGTTCACTGCCAATACTCTCTACCGCTTTACCGAATGCAAACGTATCAAACAAAGGAATACCGTCGAACAAAGTAGTAATACACCCGATAAAATTATCCATAAACCTTTCAGACGAATTTGGAATAAACTTCGTCACCGTGAGCATAATAATTTCAGCGTCTGCATATTCATCGCGAATAATTTGTTCCTTCATCTTGATTTTCTTACGAACACCCAATTTTGCATTAAGACCATACTTCGCTAAATCAATAGGCTTCTTAATGATTGACAAATCAATAGCATTGTCTTTATCCAACAAATAGTCGACAGTAACACCCAGCGCATCCGCAATCACCTTCAAATTTGCAACATCCGGCAAACCGCGACCACCTTCCCACTTCGCTACCGCAGCACGCGAAACCATAATCATTTCAGCAAGTTCTTCCTGAGTTAAACCCGCTTCCACGCGCGCATTTCTGATTTTTTCTCCCAACAACATCGTATAACTCCTTTCATTGGCTATGAGTTTTCGTTCTTAACGATTATTTGTTTTGCTCGTAATGCAATTCATAACCGCACTGAGTAATTACATGCTAACGAGCAACATATGAATAGAAAAGGAACGAACGAGAACACAAGCGTTACGAATCGTAACATGGCATTTTCTTGGCAAACGCGCACATAATTATGTGAAAATAGCTGTTTCAAAAGAAATTTATACAAAACTAACAGAGAACTTACAAAATCCAAGGTGCACGAGCCATACAACACAACGCGCCGAAGACCGATATCCACCTCATTGCTCTGCTATCATTCATGCCAATAATTAACATGCTACTAGCATCACGCCCACTCCCCACCCGCGAATCTAATCCTTATTTAATTAACTAAATTCACATATTTATTACCTAAAACCCTATATTTGTTAAAGTACCTTTACGTCGTTGAATCGCCACACCAACATTCCATATGATCACACCAACAATTGCCCACAACGCACCAACAATAAGAATCACAAGTAACGATACGCCAACATTTACAGAACCATCAACTATACTACGCGATACTTGCGTAACATGAGTTACTGGAATCACATATAACACGTATTGCATCATCTTAGGAAATACGCTAATTGGAGCAATCACACCACAAACAATAGGAAGTATTGCACTAAGCGCGTTAGAAATAGTATAAACATCATTCATCATCATGCTTATAGCAGCTATAGCAATACCAAATCCCGTAGAAGCAACAGGAACAATAAAGAACAACAGCATCAACGCACTCATATTAATCACAAAGAAAGCACTCGGGCTTACTACAAGCATTGTTATGAACAAAGTCACAGCATCACTCACCAAAGAAATAGTCACGAGCGCAATAATACGACCGAACCATAATGGTAATGCAACTTTTGCGCTTGTAAGCACGAATGGTGTTGTGCCTTCAAAACGATCCCACGCTAGTGCTTCTGACACCGTCATACTTGTGGAAATAGAACACGCACCCATAGCAGCAGCAAGAGTTGATGCAATCAAACTATGATTAAAACCCGCGCTAGTCGCATAACTAGCTGCTCCGTTGAATCCTCCGCTTACAGCTCCAGCTAGAAAAACGTATAAGAACGTGGATAAAAGAGGCTCAACAATCATACGGATAACAGCAGTATTCAAACTATTTAAGCTAGGTATACTCTGTATACTCACTCTTGCACCAGTTCGTATACTAGATAAAACGCTTACGTGACCATACTGAGAATATTGATTATATTGATGCAATCTAGAGTACTTATTATTTTGAATAATTTTATTTCGCATAGTTTCAACCTGATTATTATTTCGTATCATATTATGTTCAAACTTCCATTAAGCGTTGCAAGTCGAATAGCATGACGTAACATAAAACCTGCAATAACAAGCAGAACGCTGGATAATACAACGCATAACACAATTGCTAACACAGTAGTAGCATTAAACGATTGCGCATGAGCCACCCACACTGCAGACGTGAGCGGATGAATAAACGCAATAACGCGAGCAGGCAATGGCATTGATTCTACAGGAATCACTATTCCACAAAGCATCCATACAGGAATTAAAATCAAACCTTCATAAACTGTAGCTTTACGGCATAATACAAAAATTCCAGATAATAATGCAGCAGAAGCTACGCAAGCGAGCATAGAAAGTAAGTATCCAACTAACTGCGTGAATGTTATCATAAAGAACCCATGGCAGAAAACAGCAACGGTAATAATCGCAAGCGGCATACCAATGCACCCAAGTAAAGCTGCGGATCCTACAATAGGAAGAAACACTGCAGAAGGTGAGATAACACTTAAAGTTAAATATTGCAATGTTCCTAAATAACGCTGGTATCCAATAATTCCAACAGCAGTAGTTGTAGCAGACCATAATCCAGCTATAGAAGAATCAACCCAAATATTATTAAGACAATTAGCGCAATCATGAGAAAAACCATAGTATGCAACAATTTTCATCAACGCAAAACATACTGGAGCAAGTATCGCATTTTGCAAGAAAAACGTTGTTTTCGCTAAACTTTTAAGCTGAAACCACAAGCCACGAATCACAAAGGCGTATGAACTAGTAGAAGTATTCATATTAAACCTCCTACTTATTTAATGGGAGTAAGGACGGTGAAGAAGACTGCGTAGCAGCAGAAGTAGAAGTAGAAATATTTGATGCAGAAATATTGTCATTTTGAACAATAGCAAGATACGTTTCTTCCAAACTTGCAGCGCGATCACCTAAACGTGTAATCCCATCAACAGGAATCTTAATATTTCGTTCTTGAGATAATGTTTTACTCCACGCGATAGTAATATTTAACACTCCATGCGATTCAAAAAGATCACACCACAACACTCCATCAAGTTTTTGCAATTCTTCCTTAACACTAGGAGTTCCGCTTGATGCTTCACCGTCATACGCGTACATTGTTACATGATCAATATGCTGCAAAGAAGCCAACTGCTGCACGCTTCCCTGAGCGATAATATTACCGTGATTTATTACAGCAACAGTATCAGCTAATTTTTCAGCCTCACTCATCTCATGCGTAGTTAGTAAAATCGCTATTCCTTGATCTCGTAAAGCATGAATAATTTCACGTACTTTCCTAGCATTTTCAGGATCCAAACCAGTGGTAGGCTCATCTAAAAGCATAAGATCCGTTCTAGCAACCAGCGATCGAGCAATATGCAATCGCTGCCACATTCCCCTTGAAAAAGTTTGAACAGCATCATGAGCTTTATCAAGTAAATCAACTTGCTCAAGAGCATCGTGAATACGCTTTCCTTGCTCCCTATATGGAACAGCGGAAAGATCCGCAAAATAACGAAGATTATCTAATGCACTTAACCTTTGATAAAATCCTCGCTCACCTCCAAGAAGTAACGACACGTGCTTACGTGCTTCTCGAGGATTACTCACAGCATCAATACTGGCAATACGAACACTACCACTATCAGGAGCTAACAACGTGCCAACAATTTTTACGGTAGTTGTTTTACCTGCACCATTCGGACCAAGCAAGCAAAATATTTCACCAGAATGAATATCAAAAGATACGTTATGTAAAACTTGACGAGTTGTTTTCTTACGACCGAATCCACGAGAATAAGATCTTGTTACATTATCAATACGCAATATTAAGTTGCTAGTTGACTGCTTATTATTGTTATTGCGACTATTAGTTGCGTTTTCTATATTATTATTCATTATTATTGCTTCGTTCTTACTTGTTATTAAAGCTTAATTCTTACTGTTATTAAACCTTAATTCTTACTGTTATTGAATAAATTTCAACAATGAAAATCAGTTAGATAAAAAGATATAACGCTTGTTTACAAGAACGATAAGAAGGCGCAAAAACATGCAAAAAACGTGCAAAAACCACAGAAAAACTAGCGCGCATGTGCAAACATAATGACAAAACACCATGTGCAATGCGTGTTTAATACTGCTAAAGAATATGTATCTTAAGCTGTTTTATGTGCTTTTATATGCCTTTCAAACCGTTCTTAAGACTAGCGATCATTTGGGCAGTCATAGCGCAACACCTCATAAACTTAAATGTGCTTTACGCGGAAAATTATATGAGCATTACGCAAAAAACTCAAATATAAGCAATCACAAAACATTTGTTTAACATTTGCAAAATATTACTATTTCTTCTTTATTGCTTGACAACGTATACTGATTGTATCATAATCGCTTTAAAAGGAGTTAATACTATGGCAACAAGTCCTACTCAAATTCGTATTGATAGTAATGTCAAAACAGAAGCAAATGAACTGTTTAGCGAACTCGGCATCGATATGTCAAGTGCCGTAAACATCTTCTTACGCCAATGCGTTTTGCATGGAGGACTTCCTTTTAAAGTAGAAATCCCAAAGTTTAATACTGAAACACTGGCAGCTATGCAAGAAGCCAAAAGAATTTCCAGAGACCCTAACGTACCATCGTATTCTTCTATGGAAGAGCTTAAGAAAGCGTTGTTGCAAGACTGATGTACAACGTTAAGTTCACGAATGCTTATATTCTCACACTCACACTTATCGATACTGGTAGCCACGCAGACCTATTCAACCTGTAATCGTAAAAAATGTACAAAAAGTTGTTGTATACGATTTGCAGTTTGACATTCGCTAAAAAATAATCCTACTATTTCGGGTTATAGGCCCAAAGGGGCTTAGGACAAAATTATTTCCTATCACGAGGAGGGCATGGGTCATTCCCATGACTATCGGAATTCTGAATTCTGCCATCCATACCATGAACAATAAATTCAGTACCCTGATTTCTGCTGATTATTCTACCAACTTTTAATGCTTCAACTTTTGTTGCCGTGTGAATGCTTGCGCGTTGTGAATCATTTCGTTTTACATCCCATCCACCATTCGGATTATGAACTACATGGTGTTCGCTTCGTTCCATATAAAAGCCTCCTTACAGACTAGCAAACACAGCTTTCGTATACAACTGAATATCTCTAGGAGAATTCATGCCATACTGCTCTTTGATTTTCATAAAATAATCCCCAATTATCTGTTTATCAATAATCTTATTTGAAGAAGCACCATCTGGAAGATCTCCCCTAGTATTAATCCACGGAGACTCATTGTGTGTGAAGTCTTCCAAAATCTTTCCGCTATAACAACAAATATTTCGGATTACACTATCTAAAATAGCCTTCTCCTGAGCTGTAAATATAGAAGAATCAAATGATTCAACCTTTGAAATCGGATCAAAATGATAATCCGAATACTTCGCATAAATATCCCTGTAAACAGGCCCATGCGCCCAAGCTTCACAATCATCAACAAAAATGTACTTTTTGAAAAATGCATAGAAGAATCCCTGTATATAATAAAGACTCTTCTGTAACGCTAATGGCGTGATATCCTCACACTGATTTAAAAGATATGCAACAACTTCACTTATTTTGCCATCAAGCATGCCATTATTGCCAATCAAAGATGTAACAGCTTTATAACTTTTCTCGTAAGTCTGATTAGAAATCAATCGACTCTTATTTTCTTCCAAAATACTCAGATAATAAGAAGGGTCATCAAATAGTCGATTCAAAGTTTCAGAATATTGCCGAGTAGGTATATCACCATCTGCATAACGAGTAAACGTGTGTTCTCCCCATCCCAAAAGTATTGACAGTGGACGCTTACCAATATCATAACGTTCAGGAATTGCTCGAATCTTTTCAAGAGAAACGATACCATTCTCTTTTCGGTAAACATCATAAAGCGCTTTCAAATTAGATCCACTAATTTCTTCAACATCTACATATGCTCCACAATTAGCGCACTTTGCTTCCCTGCCAATATAGTGATACTGAATACCACGAATAGTTCCAATCATCTCCTTTTCTTCAACAGTATATGAAACTTCATCTCTACATTCTTCACAAAATACAACTCTTACACTCATAATAATTTCTCCTTTAAAACTCTCTATCTAAACAAATAACCAATAGGCTTATTAAGCTTATGAAAAGAGATCACAATTGTTCTTCTTCCATTCTTACCTTCAATCACGTTAAACTTCGTATATATGTCTACCAACTCTTGTTTTCCCAACGCATTAGCCAATGTTATTCTAGGAACAAAAACATAAAGAACTTCGCGCTCATATCCTATCTTCATATTTTGCAGACTATGACAAAAATCATCAACTGAAATTTGCATTAAGATTTCTTTTCTCTTCTTTGGATAAATGTTATATTCGTTGATGAAATCTATATTCTCCTGACGATTTTCATTCATTGCAATATTAAAACGACCAGCATTAATACATTCTTTTATCATCGAAAGAACATCTTCAATCTGCTTTCTAGTGTAATTCTGATTATAATGCGGATTCATGCTTCCCCCTGACTTCTTCATGTACTATTGTACTAAAAATTGTTCAGAAAATCAAGAGGTTTGTACTAATTAGTACATTGTAATATTAGAATTGTTACAGTTACTTAGATTGATCCCTTCTTACGTAAACAAGCGCGAGGAACTGGCTTAAATCCACCGCACTCTGAACCTTTTAACATTTAGTCCTTACAACCATATTTCTAAACAAAGCCAATCGTCGGAACGAAAACCCGCCAATCGTCGGAATGAAAGTTCGCCATCGGCTTTCTATTCGAGACACTTTGCGTCAGAGATTTGCGCATTTTTGCAGATTCTCTAGGCGGCGAAGTTTGCCACCCAAAAGGGCTAATTTCAAAAAGGAGCTCTAATGTGAACACATACCGCAAACTGTTTGCCTATATTCCGCAGTTTAAGGATTTAGCTAGCGAAAAAAAAAAACAACGCTGTTACGGCTTATAAATGGTTTAATTCCGCTCTTCTATCAAGGAAATGTAAAAGGCGATATATTAATATTTAATTAAACGGTCGTTCATGCATGTTGCACAAGATTGATTCATATGTAAGTCTGCGGTATCGTTAGAGAGACCTTAAGCCCACCATGTTTGCTTTTACTTATATCAACTGTTCCATTATGAGCGCCAATAATCTGCTGAACAATCAGCAAACCCAAACCATGCCGCTGCTCTGCAGTACTTGTATCGCAAATCATATAGTGCGGTGCATGATTAAGCTTTTCGATTTTTTCATCTGAAGCACCCATACCATTATCCTCAACGCAAATAATACAATTGTTATTATTTGCAGCAACGGATACATAAATCGTACACCCATTTTCATTATGAGATATGCTGTTCTGAATAAGATTAGATATTGCTCGTTTTAATAAATCTTTGTCTACGCTAATATTGCAAACAGTCAATTTAGCATCTGTTTCCCACTTAATCGAAAACTCATCTTGCATACCCATATTCATAAAATCCACAACAACTTGCCTAACAACAGCAACAATATTTTCTTCTTTTTTCATAATTGGTTGCATATTATATTCAAGTTTTGAAGCCAAATTAAGGTCATTAATCAAATTCTTCATTCTTGCACTTTGCTTAATAATCATCGTCGCTTTTTTACGATCTTCTTGCGAAATATGGAGAGAATTTTCTAACTGTCCTGCATACCCCATAACCATAGATAACGGCGTACGAATATCATGCGAAACTCCAGCTATCCAATTCGCTCTTGCAGTCTCCTTTTTTCTCAATTGTTCTTTTTGTATTTGCAAAATATCGGAAGCAGAATTTATGTTAGATGAAATTTCTGAAAGTGCTCCTGTTTCTGGAATATGCACGCTTTCTCCACTAGATAAACGTTGTATCCCTTTTGTAATCGGATTAATTGATTTTAGTAGTTTTATATTAGCTATTAAATAAATTCCAAGAATCAGCAAAATGTTGATAAATAATACGCTTAAAACAATCTGTGGAAAATTTGAGATTAAACTGTAGTTCCAACTTGGTCGCGTATGTTTCCAAAAGCTTTTGTGCGGAAATCCGACTACGACAACTCCATTCTTATTATCACCCGTGTAAGTTGGATAACCATCAATGTAGCCAACGCTCAAATTAGCTATATCAGACAAAGTATAATCGTTTGGGATAGTTGCAGGGACATTTTCTGTTTTCCATACGACTTTCAACGTATTATTATCAATCAAAATTGCCCATGCGCCAGAATTTGTCAATTTGGAAGACATATTTTTTGATAATACATAATCCCCACTTGCGGATAATTGTAATGCCTCACCTGTCTCTTTTGCTATGTTATAGGGAGACATCTCTTTATCGGGTGCGTAATTCCCTATAAGTACAACAAACGCAATAATATTCATTAATACTATGAGCACAGTGCTTAGTAGAAAAATACTTATAAAACGTTGTATTAGTTTTGGTATGCTTTTCATTCTGCTTTACTCCACAATCAGCTTGTATCCTAAGCCTTTTACTGTTACCAATGAAACAGGCTGCGATGGATTGAGTTCTATTTTTTCTCTGATACGACGTATATGCGCCATTAAAGAATTTTCATATCCAAAAGGATTAGCTCCCCATGCAGCTTCACATAACGCGTCAATTGTTACGATACGACCCGCATTTCTATATAAAGCAGAAAGCAAATCGTGTTCTTTGGCTGTAAGTGGAATATGTTCGTTATTTTTTATTACTTGGGCAGAAGAAAAATCAATCTGACTATTTTTCAGTTTAACAATGGGATTTTCGCTCTTGTAGCTTCGTCTTAAAATTGCCATAATGCGAAACGTTAGCTCTTTTGGAAGAAACGGTTTTACAATATAATCGTCTGCTCCTAAGTCAAACCCCTTAAACTTATCTTCATCCTCACCGCAAGCAGTAAGAAACAAAACAGGACAATCACTATATTGTTTTATCTTCTCCATTAACTCAAATCCATTACCGTCGGGGAGCATAACATCAAGGATTGCTAATTCTGGACGTAATGTTTGTGTTGCTTCTACAGCATCTTTCATGCTTTTTGCAGTCGTTATATCATAAAAACCGTATTCGTTTAATATGGATACAACCATATCTAGAAGTTCCTGCTCGTCATCAACAAGCAGAATATGCTTGTTCAACAAATAATCATCCTGATTCATGGAGCGCCCCCTAACATATATTATGCCATGTGAATATTCATTTTTTTACATCGTATAAAAATGTAAGGTAGATGTAAGGTGAAGAGAATGTTGTAGAAAGGTTGACGCAATATCATAAATCCCGAAAGGAGATATTGCCATGAACAATATTGTTACAACAGAACATTTAACAAAAAAATATAAATCATTTATTGCTGTTAATGATGTCTCACTCCATATTCGCAAAGGTAGCATTTACGGCTTTCTTGGACCGAATGGAGCTGGAAAATCTACAACAATGAAAATGCTCCTAGGTCTTACAGCTCCAACAAAAGGTGTATTTACAATCGACGGAAAGCAGTTTCCTGCTGACCGCATACCTATTTTGAAAGAAATAGGCTCGTTTATTGAATCACCATCTTTCTATGCAAATCTAACTGGTAGAGAAAATCTTGACATTATACGTCGCATTTTAGAACTACCTAAGAGTGCAGTTGATGACGCATTAGAATTAGTAGGTCTTTCCGAGTTTGGAGACCGTCTTGCAAAAAAATATTCGCTTGGCATGAAACAAAGGCTTGGTCTCGCTGGAGCATTGCTTGGTAGACCACCTATTTTGATTTTAGATGAGCCAACAAATGGACTCGATCCATCTGGTATACACGAAATCCGAAATCTGATTAAGTCGCTGCCAGATCTTTACGATTGCACGATTCTTATTTCTTCTCATATGCTATCCGAAATTGAGCTTATTGCAGATGATATTGGAATACTTAATCACGGACACTTGCTATTTGAAGGTAGTTTAGATGAACTACGACATCATGCATTACAATCTGGTTTTGCTTCCGACAATTTGGAAGATATGTTCCTATCCATGATTGATAAAGACAATACACTCAGGAAGCAGAGTGCAAGACTATGAAAACGCTTGTAATCGAACTCAAAAAATGCAAGAGGACTGGCTTTATAGCTCTTATGATTGCTATTGGCATTATGGGAGCAGCGTACGCTTTTGTGAATTTTATTGTGCGAAAAAATACATTATTAAACCTGCCTTTAGCTCCTATGGATATTCTTCTTACACAGCTTTACGGCATGATTATGGTGTTAAACATGTTCGGCATAATAGTCGCCGCATGCATTATCTACAACATGGAATTTAAAGGAAATGCAGTAAAAAAGATGCATATGCTTCCTATGAGTGTTCCAACTATGTACCTATGCAAATTTATGCTGCTGACCGTTCTGTTACTAATCGCTATTTGCATACAAAATTTAGCACTTGCAAAAATTGGTGTAACAGATTTGCCACAAGGCACGTTTGATGTAAGTACTCTTATGTCTTTTGCCGCATATTCATTTATTACGTCAATGCCTGTATTGTCCTTTATGATTTTTGTATCATCACGATTTGAAAACATGTGGGTAACGCTTGGAATTGGTGTAGCAGGATTTTTAAGCGGCATGGCATTGGCTTCTTCAGACATTGTGCTTTTTATGGCATCACCTTTTATCGTTATGTTAAAACCAGCAGTTGCCATGAGCGCGCAACCTAATACTACGGTCGTAATCGTATCCATAGTTGAAACAATTCTGTTTTTATGTTCTGGATTGTGGGCAGCTAAGAACCTGCACTACGAATAAGGAGATTATGAAAATGAGATTTTTTGAACTTCTTAAAATTGAATTTAAGAAAGTAAAGCGTAGTAAAATTATTCCTTTGATTTTTATTGCACCGCTACTTGTGGTTGGCTCTGGTGTAGCAAGTCTTCATAGCTACTTCACTCCAGAATATACACACCCATGGGCTGCTATGTTTATTCAAAGCGCATTAGTCTACTCATATTATCTGCTTCCGCTTAGTATGATTGTTGTTTGCGTGATGATTGCAGGACGAGAAACAAGCAATAACGGCATATTAAAAATGCTGGCTCTGCCTGTTAGCAGATACGCGATTTCTGCTGCAAAATTTTGCGTACTGTTATTTTATTTGCTTATGGAAATGGTTGTATTTTTTGCCGTATTCGTTATAGCAGGATTGTTTGCAACCAGTAGCACAGGAGTTACAGAAACGCTCCCAATTATGTATATACTAAAATGGTGTTTAGATCTGTTTTTGACTATGATTCCAAGCGTAATAGTCATGTGGGCGATTACTGTGCTTTTTGAAAAGTCAATGTTATCCGTTGGATTAAATATACTTCTTGTAATTCCTGGCGTATTAATAGCAAATACTCCACTTTGGATAGTTTATCCTTATTGTTACAGCGGATATATGGTTTCCCGCTCTCTACATGCAGTTACATCAACAGGATTAGGAAACGGATTTAATCTTATCCCATTTTTGCCATGTGCAATTGCAATATCTGTGTTCGTATTTTTGATAGCAATAACACAATTTGGTAAAAAAGAGATGAGATAACAAGGGATACTAAATAATAATGCAGCGAAATAACAAATAAAACGAAACAACAAATATAGACGTGATTAGCAAAAGCGCACCCAGCTAATCTGCGCTTGGCATCATCTACCGTGCTCTCAATCTACATTGAGAGCACTCGTAGTATTTATACACTTTTTTGAGTACGCACTATAGGTATTGTATGCACTTTTTAACGATAATAAGATACTATCGCAAAAAATTTAGATTGGCTTGATAGCTTGATTTTAAACATGATATCCATTCTATTAACACCAATCATTTTCACGAACGCAAACAAACGCAACCGCATCACAATGAGCGCAAATCACAAACAACCGCGATATAGTCAGCGTTAGTTTAAATGCCTTCCATGCGGCGCAATATTCTTACGATGCCTGCGGACCGCGGCAATAATCATCGTGGCAAGAATCACCGCGCACCCAATAAGCGCGAGCACAAACATCGTCATCCAAAGCGGCCACTGCAACTTGTCTCCCGGTGCGGAAACTGGATCTGGTAGCACGCGATACCCTGTCACCAACAGCCTCTGCGTATTCACACCATACGGAGTACACGTAAGCAGCGTCGCCAAATCGCGCCCCTTCTCGCGTTGAAGCAACCTAATATCATGCGGATCGACCACGCTAATGCGAAACACCTTGTAACGCAGCGTCTCCCCTTGCACGTCAAAGTAGAAGAAATCGCCCTTCTTCAACTCCACTAAATCATCAAACATGGTCGCATTCGGCAAACCAGTATGCGCCGTCACCACCGAGTGACGAGTTTTGCCACCAACCGGCAAATCCGTGCCATACAAGTGCCCAGCACCATACGCCAAAACCTCCTGCGAACTACCGTGGTAAATCGGCAGCTTAACGCCAATCTTCGGGATTTTCACGATACCCATAATCCCCATCGGCTCATCCAGCTGCTTCGCATACTCCTTATACTCCGGCGTCTTCATATAATCCGTCGTGCCGTCGTACGGATCAGCCGTAATAATCGACTTGTGACGCGCATTATAACGACGAGCCGCGTTCAAAATCTTCTCTCTAGCGCTCGCAGTCTGCTTACGACTCAAACGATCATAAGCAACAGAAATCTCCTTCGATACCTTGTTATTCCACAACGTTGACGCAACTGGATACGTGAAGCACAAAATTGCTGCAAGCGCGAGAACGATTGGCTCTAAAATACGGCGCAAATGCGATTTCTTGCGTTTTACTTGCTTTTCCTTTTTCTTAGCCTTCATTCCTACTCCAATGTGCGGATGCAAATGTTTTAATGCAGATTTGTGTAGTGCGCGGTTTTCTTACTTGGTGTTGCGCGGGGTTTGAGTATTTCTCTCCTCGCAAGTCCCGTCGCTACGCTCCTCTTTTATTGCTCGTATAGAAATACATCAAACCTTCTGAATATCTAAAACTTTTGCGTATCTTTCATCACCGAGATTCTTGATTTTTCTTGCTCTCTCGGCGAGTCACCATCTAGCGATGCTGAGGCTCACCTCGTTCGCGGCGAAAAATCTCGAATCTCTGCCACACTTGGCGTATTTGCGCAATCTGCAGTGCGCAAAAGATTAGAGCACTTTGTACCAGAAGACACGCCGCAGCGTTTAAAACAAAATGCATTTAGCATTTTGTTTCTACGCTGGCGTGTCCTGGTACAAAGTGCCTAAATCTTTTGAATGCTAAGCCGAACGTCATCTAATCAACGTCGGTTAACGCATTCAATCAAGCGTTCTGCTGCTGTTCTTCTTCCTTACGATTACGCACGTAAAGAATCACACTAGCAACGATCAAACCAATACCAGCCAATGCGAAAATCAGCACGCCGTAAGCACCAGTTGCAGGAAGGTTGAACCAGAAGCTCTTGCCGTCTTCGCCGCCATGAAGTGGGAGATCCTCAACATCAATAAAGGTGGTGTAATCTTTTGTAATCTTTGCCTCATAAACAGCCGTAGACCTAGCATAACCCTCAGGAGCTTTTACTTCGAGAAGATACACAGGATCGCCTGCACGAGTCTTATACGCATTCTCGAAGTTACCACTAGCATTGGTAGTAGCATTCTCAAATGTTGATGCAGCTTCGCAGTTCTTATCCTTAGCAATATTTTTGTTCTCATTCAAAGCCTTGTAGCAGCCTTCAGCCTTTGCCTTATCAGCAAAGATCTTGAATTCAGCGCCGGAAAGATTTTCTTTCACACCGTCCTTCATGTAGTACTTATGCACCTGGAGGTAACCGAAATCAAGAGTAGACTTGCTCTTATCAGTGTTAGGAATGATTGGAGGCAATGCCGCTTCACTATCCGAATGAGCTGGGAAGAAGCCAGATGCGTTAACAATCTCATTCTTGCCGTTTGACTCAGAATCCGTATTATTTTTTGGAGCATTGCCAGTCTGATATGTGCTACTAACCTTAAACTCAAGATTTACAGTAACCTGAGGAGCGGTTCCGCCATCCTGAACATCGTTCAGAGCTGTAGCAATCTTACCTAAGCCAGCTTCAGTAAACTTTACAAGAATACGCTTATGACCAGTTGTAAGATCCTTAGAATTTGGATCCGTAGCACTAGCAGAGTCAATTAAATCAACCGTGTAATCTTTAGTTTCAGTAGTAGAAGTAGCTTTTTCAAGAGTCGTATCACCAATCTTCACACTCTTCACAGCATCAGCGAAGGTTACATCGCTTGTGTCCCAATCAGCTTTGAATGCCTTCAAAGCATCAGCCGGAGCGTCATCGAAGACCATATAACCCTTAAGATCATTAGCCGTCAAATCCTTAGTGCCAATTTTTGCCTTATTAACTCCGGCAGTAATAGTGTAATGCAAGGTATCTTTGACGCCTGCGAAACTCTTCTTATCGTAAACCTTCTGAATAGTAGCCGAGAGATTCTTATTCTTCGGCTTCACAACAGGCTTGTAGTTGTAAGTAACTTTGGTCGTTTTGTTCGCGTAAGTACCAGTAGTAGTGTACTCCGGCAAAGGAAGCGTCATATAGAAGGATTGCAAATCAGAAATACCATAGCCTGCAGGTGGCTCAGTCTCAATTACTTTGTAAAGACCAAGTCCAAGGTTGGAGAAAGTTGCTTTACCGTCTTTACCAGTCGTTTGATCTTGGATAGTAGTGTTGGTATCAAACTTTACTTCCGCATCATTGTCACCTTCCGTAGCAGTGTGATCATTCAGCTTGGTAGCAAGTTTCGCAATCTCTTGCCAAGACTCAGGAGACCTAAGATCTAGAGTTGTTTCTTTAGTGCCAACCTTAATGGAAGCAACCTTTTTTACGCTAAACTTAGCACCCGGAAGTGGCTTATAACCAGTAGGGCAAGAAGAAGCTGCTTTTTTCTGAGTAACAACCTTCTTCCCACCACTTCCCGAAGTAGTAGTAGTAGAAGTAGTAGTAGAAGAAGCAGTATCCTTCTCACACTTGAGAATGGTTATAGTGCCATTCTTTGAAGCACCAGTCGCCCACGGAGCCAGATCAGTTTCCAGGTCTCCAATCAAACCATTACCCCACGCAACACTAGATACAGTTACAGCGCCGGCGACGCACAGCGTGCCAGCCATCGCAAGCGACGCCACCGCCGCCACGAATTTATTAGTGAACTTTTTCATGTTCACTCCTTTCATTTGCCGTTTTACGGCAAGTAGAGAATTAGTTTGCATTAATAATGCTCATACGAGTAAAGTTTTAAAATTTTTGGCATTTACCTTGTGTTATCACGCTCCCGAATCCCGAAAGACTGCGCGATAAAACAATGCGCAATAAAACAATGCGCGAAACAGGAAGGCTTTATGCGCAAATGCGTACGTAGTCGCCTTATACGCAGCACGGCGAGTAAATGCATATACAACTGCTTTATACGTGATTGCATAAGCCTCGCCACCTTCCCAAAATTAATTTGCTACCGCGCTCACTTTGACTTACCACGAAGCCAGCCGCCAATAGATTCACCAATAATGCGGCAAGAATACCCAGCTGCAAATTCCAACTCTGACCACCCGTGTGCGGCAAAGTAAAATTACTCACCGAGTGAATATTGAACGTAAAAGCAGCAAAATCCTTATGTTCCTTAAAAGATGCTGGAGCAGCAGTTAGCGAAGATTTTATCGACGTAGGGGTTAAACTGCCTTTTAGACCATCAAACGTTTCGAGTGCTTTAGGTTTCAGAGCAAACACAACGCACTGATAATCGCCAACCTCAGTCGGCTTTATACTCACTTCCTTATCAGTTCGCGCAGCCACTTTTTTACTTGGATCCGACGACTTGCAAGTTGTCTCGCCTTCTTTATTAGAGTGGCACGTATTTTGATTATCATCCGCAGGCACACTCAACCCAAGCTCGGCAAGATTACTACTCCAAGTCTTGTATTCAAAATCCTCCGCAGATTGCGACGAACCAGAAGGCTTATTAGTTTGCGAGCCAGATTGCGCACTGCTAGACGAACCAGCGTCAGTATTACCGCCATTCAAGCTAGTACCGCTATTAGCGCCATTTGAGCCACTTACAGCAGAACCACTTCCAGTAGTCAAGCCAGCACCGTCAGTCGAGGCACCGCCTCCAGCAGCATTATCCTTCTTCTTCTCACCCTTCGAGCAAAGCACGCGCAACGTAATCTTATTCTTGCTATCCGCCGCAGAAGTAGCATCAACAAACGGCTTAAGACTCATACCAAGTATCGCAGAAATACTGTTATCCTTGTCAGGCAACTCCGCCGGCAACGAACCATCGCTATTTTTAAACGGATACACTTTCAGCGTAAGATCATTATCGCCAATTTCTGATGGCTTCGGCTCTGGAGGCTTATTCGACTTCACCTCAATCGTAACTGACTTATAATCACAGTCAACGCCTTGTTGAATAGGCGAATCTTTTTTCCACTTATCTTCAATAATGTTTCCCTCAAACAGGGATTTCTTACCTTCCGGAGTTTCTGCTCTAGCATCAAACTCTTTTACTAGATTAGAAGATTCCGTAACTTTACCACCCTCTAAGGTTCGTTTTAATTTAGCATCCTTAAAAGCAAACACTCTGCACTCAAAAGTTCCAGCACTCGTAGGCGTGCCACTAATCCAGCTCTGAGATTCCTCAGTATAAGGATCACTCTCATACAAAGCAAAATTCTCTGCATTTTTATCAGGTCGATTCTCACCTTCCCTGTGTTTGAACTGCTGCGTATTCAAGCTCAAACCGTTAACTTTGTCTACCGTGTAACTGGCTTTATCACCAGTACCAGTTTTGCAAATCATACGATGATAGATAAAACCAGGCTTATACTTCGATTGCGAATCAATAAAAAGCTTATTATCAATAGGATCGTAGGTGTCTTTATTATCAGTACCCTTACTATTAGACTTTGGCTTTATGGTAATACTGACACTTTTTTTATCAGAATCACCTGTTTGTGCAGTACTATCAGTGCTCCCAAAATTGTTAACATTGATTGTTAAATCACCAGATTCAGCCTTAGGCAAATCATCCTTAGCAAGTTTTGCTATAATTTTCTTAGCTTTGGATTCTGAGCCATCTGGATAATGTATTACAAACTTAAACTTATACGTCTTAGCTGCCATCCATTTGCTTACAAAAAAACGTATAGAACCATCGCTATTTTTCGTAGATTTAGCAGTGTAGCTATCATCCTCACCCTTGAAAAAAGCATAATTTACAGAATCATCATTACCATACTTTTTCAACTCAAGCCACACGCCATCAGGCAATGTTTTCTGCTCTTTACCAGCAACCTTTATTGTTGGAGTAATAATCTGAGGAACCCTATTATAAGGCTCATTGCCATTACCCTTAATATCTAATTTGTTTTCAGTTTTTTTAACGTTTTTAGTGCCATAATAAGTAATGCTGTAACATTTTTCGAAAGTACCAAATTCCTCCATATTACTCTTGCACTCTGAAGGAAGTTCAGGCTTTCCCTTCGTACTTCTGTCAGTGCCGTTAGTAGCCGCCGCAGAATCAACGCCTTTCTTTTGTGCATCTTTAACGTTTTTATTTACAGCAGAATCAGACTTAGCCTTATCGACACCATTGTTACCAGCAGTCTTCGGCTTCTCAACAGGCTTCGATTCCTTATTATTATTATTCTTTAAAGCATCAGAAGAGCCAGTATTTTTCTTATTAAGCTCAGTATTATTAGATTCACTCTGCTCAGGATTCTGCTTCTCACCCTCACTCTTAGCAGAATCAGACTTAGTACCACCAGTATTCTCAGTAGAAACAGTATTAGCACCAGCATTCTCACCAGCGCTTAAAGCAGAAGTTGGAGCAATCACAAAAGTAGCAAGCAACGTTGCAGATGCTACCAATAACGAAAGTAACGCTCGACTCGTGCACGAACCACACGCTTTTCGAGACGCGTTTTTAGACGATTTTATGAACGCGTTTTTAGACGATTTTATGAACGCGTTTTTGGACGCGTTTAAGCGCAAAGCAGCGCAAGAAGCCTTTTTAGACTCTCTTGCAACGCTAGAGTCAATACAGCGAGCAACAAAATCTCTAATCGCCCGCCAAACTTTTAATAAAACCTTCTGAATATTCATAAATATTCCTTAATATTCCTTTAACTACTCTATATATACGCTCCCCGGCCTTGCACAATAAATAAAGGATAAAGGTAATTGTCTTTACTGCAAGCACAGCCATGAAAACTGTCAAACAGTACGATCAAAACCCCATGTAATGTACAGCTGTAAGCATACCCCCCCCCCCATGCTGGATTTCAAGCAAAATCCATGAATTTGACAATCTTTTTGAAAATCACTATTTTCTATGAAAATAATCGCAAAATACGTTAAAAAATATTCAAAATAACACATGTTTTTAGGATATTTTACTACAAAAAATTTTATTGTCGCAAACTTCGGGCGTGTCACAAACACAATATACAGTCATTCGAAATAAACATAACCACAATATATGCTGGTTAGTATTACAAGCAGACAAATGCACACCTGCTTTAGCACTACCAGTACCACTACCCATACCAATACCAGTACCACCAACTACCACTATAACTGCCTGCATCAATCGAGACGAAGGCAGACCTCACTCGCGTTAAAAGCACACTGCGCTTTCATCAACTTTGAGCAAGCTCAGCGCTACGAGTTGCTTTCGCGCACGCTACACTCTGCGCGCTGCGCTCTCAAGCAGGTAGGAGCGCAGCGATATTAAAGCTGCTTAGCATGCTTGCAGAAGGTGGATCCGTCGCCTAGGAACCGAGCAAAGAAGCTGGTTGCTGCACTTACAGCGGTTTTAAGCATAGAACCACTTACAACAGAGTGCGCAACAGAATGTGCAAAGCAGTGTTTAGCGCCAGAGGCAATATCGAGCGCGCCGCCGCTAAAAGCCTTCGAAAACCCAGCCAAAGCAGTGCTTGGAAGCACAGACGCAACCCAACCATGACGACCAAACGCCCCAGCAACCGCGAACATTGAGAACAGTCCAATAGACAAGAATGTGAACATAACAGCCGACTGGCCGCCAGTATGAGGCAAAGGCACCGGCTGAACAAAGGTCTCCAAATAGTACATTGTAGTGAAGAACACTAAAGGCGACTTTGGATTACTAACAGGCACAACACCATCTTCACCTTCGCCAAGTTCTGTCCAGGTGCAAGTATTTCCGCTTGGCTTCTTAAACATGATTTTATAAGTATTGCCCTGTCCTTCGGTACCTCCAGGTTCTCCGCTTTCTTCATCACTGCCATCACTTACAGATCGCGATTCTCTTGCGGATCGCAATTCCTTTACACGCGATTTCTTTATAGATCGCAACCTCTTTACACGCAATTTCAACTTTGAACTACGCGAGTCACCAGTATCGTCACCAGTATCGTCACCAGTATCGTCACCACCTTCACCGGGTTTATCTCCACCTGGTTCCTCAGTACTAGGTTCTTCGCCCGATTGAGAATCTATAGCACTTCTAAACTTTGAAGCGAAACTATTTTTTACAATTCTGTACGCATAATCCTGCGATTTTTCATCCTTCTTCTTCTCTAAATTACTCGAATTATACAGTGCAGGAACATAGTACGTATAAGTAGTGCCACCCGAATCTATATTGCAATCACATGTCATATTGTCATTTTTTATATCGCCAGGCTCCATTAGCTTGGCTTTAACAGGAATGTAGTATGCAATATTTTTAAGATCATCATCGTTTGAAATTGTATCTAAAATCGTAACATTATTAGTTACGACTATATTATTGCTGTGATAATTCTCATCGAGGGAGAATATTCCACCCGTAGCAAAATGTTTTGCGATAGGATCATC
This sequence comes from Gardnerella lacydonensis, assembly GCF_048545055.1. NCBI lineage: Bacteria > Bacillati > Actinomycetota > Actinomycetes > Bifidobacteriales > Bifidobacteriaceae > Gardnerella > Gardnerella lacydonensis. Next base: position 9,216 of record NZ_JBKQXT010000008.1, on the reverse strand, counting down.
ATCAGGATTATTCTCAAAACCACTAGACTGCAAGTTATTCGCAATCAGCGTGCCTTTAAAACCACTGAACATATTATCAACAGAAAAGTAATGCTTGCTCTGATCATCAGGGTCAGCATTAGCCACAGGTGTATCCGATTTTGTAAAAGTCTTATTGCTGAAATCTAATACGAAGTTGTTGCCACTTTCTGCCCCCGCATTGGAAAACATTGAACTAAGATCCGTAACTTTTGAAATATCCCACTTGCTCAAATCCGCAGTGCCAGTAAGCGATTTGCAATCAGAAAACATGCCAGACATGTTCTCAACATTGCTAACATTCCACTTACTCAATGCACTTATATCAGTCAACTTATCGGTACCTTCAACAAAGCTGTGGCTGAACATATCACGCATATTCTTAACATTGTCAACCTTCCAGTTTTCTAGACCTGAAAGATTACTTAATCCAATGCACTCCTCGAACATGTTATGCATATCTGTAACATTGTTAACCTTCCAACCTTTCAAATCTAAAAGGCTATTTAAACTCTTGCACCAGCTGAACATGTTATTCATATCCGTAACATTGCCAACATTCCAGTCTTTCAAATCACTAATACTATTCAACAATTCACAACCGCTAAACAGGCTAGACATGTTCGTAACATTGCCAACTTTTGTTGCCCAATTACTCAACTTCTCTGCACTAGTAAGCTTTTTACAATCCGCAAACATGCCAGACATGTTCGTAACATTGCCAACATTCCAGTCTTTTAAATCTGAAAGGCTACTTAAGCTCTTACAACCGTTGAACATGTTATGCATATCCGTAACATTGTCAACCTTCCAGTCTTTCAAATCACTAATGTTCGCCAGCAATTCACAACCGCTGAACATGCCATACATACTCGTAACATTGCCAACCTTTGCTGCCCAATTACTCAATGCACTTATATTAGTCAATCCAGTTTTAGTGTCAGAGTCGGAATCAGCGCAACCGCTGAACATGCTATTCATATCCGTAACCTTATTAACATTCCACTTTTCTAGACCAGAAAGATTACTTAATCCACTACAACCGTTGAACATGTCATGCATGTCAGTAACATTGTCAACCTTCCAGTTTTCTAAATCTGAAAGGCTATTTAAGCCCTTACAACCTTTAAACATGCCATCCATTTTCGTAACATTGCCAACATTCCAATCTTTTATATATGAAAGACTCGTTAAGCCACTACAACCGTTGAACATATCATGCATATTCTTAACATTGCCAACATTCCAATCTTTCAAAGGCTCAATGCTACTAATATTGTTGCATCCATAGAACATTCTAAACGTGCTAGTTAATCTGTTTGTGCTACTCTTAGATTTAGCCCAATTAGCTAATTCCTTGATATTGTTAAGATTAAAGCAATTTGCAAACATGTCATCCATTGCCGTAACGTTACTAACATTCCAATCTTCTATGCCAACAGTATTTTGAATCTGTGTCACCGCAAACATTGCCCTCATGCCTGTAACTTTACTTACATCCCACTTTTGAAACGCATTCAAATTTTTACCAATATTCATACAGTATCTGAACATGCTGTTCATTGACTCGACTTTTTTAGTTTTCCAGTTTTCCAAACCAGTAAAATCTTCTAGACTGCCACAACCCTCGAACATGCTATCCATATTCGTAACGTTACTAACATTCCAGTCTTTCAAAGGTTCAAGCGAAGTAATATTCATCAAACCTGCATATCCGGCTAGATCAAAACTTTCACGTTTATCTTCGTCCGCAATAATAGCCGAGAACATGCTCTTCATGTTCGTGACACTGCCAACATTCCACCCACTCAAACCGCTAATATCACTTAAACCAGCGCACCCCTCGAACATGTTGCTCATGTTCGTAACCTTGCTCACATTCCAACTACTCAAAAAACTAAAATCAGTTAATGAGGAATCCTTAAATAGATAGGACATGTCTGTAACGTTACTTACATCAAACCTGTCGTAGTTGCCAATGCTACTAATAGTTTTCCCTGAAAAAAGACCTTCCTTACCTTTTGACAAACTCCCGTACGCATACACGAATGCACCAAAAAAATCAACTGAGCCATTGCCATCATTATTGAGCTTTGAAATTTCTCTTCGAATACTATCAAAATTAGTAGGTAGCTTATCAGCACTAATAGCACACGCGTTTCCAGAACCAGAGTCAGGGCGAAATATAATTGCATTACTGAAAAATCCACTTCCACGATAACCTACACAAGCAGGAAGCTTTTTAACTTGGTCTAGGGTTAATTTCTCAAGAGTATCTGCATCACGATCTTGACCCTTAGTTTTTTTAGCCTTTTTCTTTTTAGCTTTTTCTTTTTCTTTTTTAGACTTAGCCTTTTCCTCAGCCTTTTTCTTAGCCTTCTCTTTTGCGTCTTCGTTCTTAGCTTCGGTATTTTTCTTGTTCTTATCTACTTGCTTGCCATTTTCTTTATTGGATTTATGCTCAGGAACATTCGCAGGAACATTAGATTGCTTCTTTTCATCGCCAGCATCTTTGCCAGCATTGCCATTATCTACAGACACCCCATTAGGATTTTTAACAGTTCCCTTATTACCTACAGTACTTTCTCTATTAGTTTCACCTTTATCGACTTCCCCATTAGCTGCCCCGTTACCTTCAGCGTTAGTCTTCTCTTTACCCGCTTTACCAGCACCATTGCCAGCCTTATCTTGATTCTTATTATTCTCGGCAGCAGCAGCCAAAACAGCAGCAAACAATGGATTCTTCGTTATTTTGGCATAAGCCAGCCCTGGCAGCACTGACACACTCAATGTCATAGCAAGCACACACAAAACAGCACTCAACACTGCCAACACACGATGCTTCATATTTTTCTTCATATCCCTCACCTCGTGATACGCAATAGTCGTTAATTCACGTAAAACGGCACATCTCCCTTATTTTGCGCACTGATGAAGTTCTACCGTGAACCACACTATTTGCGTTCGCTATACCTTTCATAGTATACTCCTATAACACTAATCAGTAAATATCCACAAACTATGTGCGAATTTGTTTGAAACCAGACGTATTAGTGATTGGCTATTTCTACGCGTAGTTAAACTGCGGTTCTTCTACATGGGTGCTGCTTGATAACGAGAACAATATTGGTAAGCACAATACCAAAAACTACGCTAACCCACACCAAACTCGGTGTAAGCAGCAAAGCGAGAACACCAAAGATCAGCAGTCGAAGCAGCACAACAATAACTAAGAAAGTCCAACTTTTTGTTAGGCATTTCTGTTGGTCAGTCTTCAATGCACCCATCAGAACCATAACAGCAGCCGCCGCGCAAGAAAAACAGCAAATTGCCCAAAAATATGACAAGCAGCGCAATAATAAGAGTGCAAATACCAGCAACAGTTTCCGTAATCACATGCCCCCCCCCAAAAAAAAGCATGCTTGAAAAGCACCGGACTTACCTTCATCTCACTCATCATCTTTCCCTATGAAAGGCAGTTACGGAATATCGTGCTATGATTGCACAGCTTTGATTGCACAGCTTTGATTGCACAGCTATGACTGCACAGAATATCTAAAACGTCTTTCTGCATTCGGCCTAAAAATTTCATCTTCTTCATTTGCTTCTATATAACCTTGGATATATTTCCTATCTGGTCTAATTAATCTCATAAGCTCTTCTTATTCCTAATATGTAATTCTATTAAAATTAGAATCCATACCAGTCTGTTTAGTCCCATTTATCAGATAAAAGGAAGTCACGAATATTCCTGTGCTTAATCCCATTTCGACTCATGTCAAACTCATCAAGAGAAACAACATATTTCGGGAAATTATCGCGAATAGCATCATACGCTCCAAACTCGCGATTCACCGTTTCTTCTGAAGCGAGCAAATAAGTGACCTGAACATACAACTTTTCACCGCGCCTACTGCATACAAAATCAATTTCCTTGTCACCCATTCTACCAACAGTCACTTCATAACCTCGGCGGAGCAATTCCAAATATACAATATTCTCCAAAATGAGATTAATATCTCGCATATTGCCACCGAAGATAGCCTCGCGAATACCATGATCAGCAATATAATATTTTTCATTAGAAGAAAGAACTTGCTTGCCTTGCAAATCCTCTCTTTTCACCTGATAGAACAAGTACGCATCGCAACAGTATTTTATATAGTTCAGGATTGTTTCTGGAGCGACAGTACGATGCTCGTTTTTCAAAAACTTTGCAAGAGACGTTGCAGAAAAAGTCGTTCCAACATTAGCAATCACGTAAGCAATGATTCGTTCAAGCAAGTCAACATCACGGATTTTATTACGTTTCACAATATCCTTGAGCTGAACCGAATTAAACAAATCATGAAGATATTGCTTAGAAGGCGCATCTGCATAACGTAGATTTGCAAGATAAGGCATGCCTCCAGCAAGCAAGTATTCTTGAAAACACTGCTGATTGGACGCATCGGGATTTACTGAGTGATACAGTTCCATAAACTCCCCAAAAGAGAAAGGATATATCACAAACTCCACATATCTACCACCCAAATAAGTCGCAAGCTCACCAGACAGCAACTTCGCATTCGACCCAGTAATGTAAATATCACAATCCAAAGAAACACGTAAAGAATTAACGCACTTTTCCCAGTCTTTAACCTCCTGAATCTCATCGAAAAAGAGGTAAACCTTTCCGCCAATCTCCTTGGCACGTTTGACAATCTCATCGTTCAACGCCTGAGCGGTTAGAAGATGCGAATAGCACATATCTTCAAAGTTGATTGAAATAAACTGAGCCGAACTAACACCAGATTCTGTCAGCTCCTGCTGAATCAGCTTCAACATAACCGACTTTCCACATCGGCGTATACCAGTCATGACCTTAATCAAATCAGTTCCAATGAATGGACGAATACGACTCATATACAGTTCGCGTTTAATCATAAAACTTCACCCTCATTCCTACTTAACTAATAACAGTTTATCACACTTATAAGTGAAATTTAATGGCAAAATCGATAATTTATAAGTTATAACTGATAAAATCGCGAGAAACCATCCTAAAACAGACTAGAGAGAACCGTATACGTAATTTCGTTTGATTCGGGAATAATTCTTTAAACTTTTTCAAACTTCTACTATTAATATTTGCTTCAGATTTAACCTCAATAGGGAAAATATCATTTTCTCGTTGAATAAGAAAATCCACTTCATACGGCGGATTCGTTTGAGACCAGTCGTATTAGTGCGTTGCTATTTCTACGCGTAGTTAAACTGCGGTTCTTCTCCATGGATGATGCTTTATAACGATAACAATATCTGTAAGCACAACGCCAACGACTACACTCACCCATACCAAACTCGGTGTAAGCAGCCAAGCGAGAACACCAAAGATCAGCAGTCGAAGCAATACAACAATAACTAAGAAAGGCAAACTTTTTGTTAGGCATTTCTGTTGATCAGCCTTCAATGCGCCCATCAGAACCATAACCGCAGCCGCCACGCAAGAAAACAGAATATTGCCGAAGAACATGACGAGTAGCGTGCGCCAGCCAGCGATAGCACCAAGCATCCACCATTGCAGCATCAATGCAAGCAAAAATGTGACAACATCGCATACTGCTTCCAGCAGCATATTCGCAACGATTAACGAGGAGAATGTTAGAGACACACCTCTAGGAGTGCCTGTTTTACCTGCGCTCTCATGCTGTAATGCAATCATGTTTCTCGCCTCGGCGCGCTTTACGCGCTCTTCTTCAAGCATTTGAACGCCAAGCTCAACCGATTTCTTTGAAGCTTCCTGTAATTGCGCATCCGTCATACCTGGCTGCCAAGGCTTTTCAAAAACAAACAGCAACACACTAGTGATCGCTGCGCCAATAATAATGCTTAGCAACGTGATATCGGAAACAAGCAATAAAGCAATACCAGAGGTCACCAGCAGCCTGAGCACAAAATCGATGATTCCAATAAGCAAATCACCAGATCCATCATCCGGTCTGCGACGCCTATCCCACTGCAGATACGCTGTGCTTAGCAGAGAAAACACCACAACACTCAACGCGAGTATGACCACAGTTTCCCAACCTAGTACGCGGTGCCCTACGAACTGCTGTACAAGCAACGCAATAATAAGCGTGCAAATGCCAGCAACAGTTTCTGTAATCACATGACCCCAAAAAGCATGCTTGAAAAGCACCGGTCTTACATTCGTCTCACTCATCATCTTTCCTCTATATATTAATCCAATACCTTCTTGTTGTAACATTTCCTCTTGGTAGGCTATTTTTCACTTTATTTTCTAAAATTCCACCATTATTTTCTATAACTCGTATCGAGCCAATATTGTCATCATCGCATGTAATCAAAATTTTATGTAGATTCAAAGTCTCTTTACAATATGTAAGTGCCATAGAAAGCATTTTTGTTCCATAGCCCTTCATACATTCAGATTGTCTAACTTCGTACCCTATGTGACCACCATAGTTAACTAAAAAAGAATTTAATTCATGCCTAATATTAATTTCACCAATAAATTTTTCATTATCTATCAGCCAAAACGTAGTAGCTCTAACATAATTTTCAGGTAAATTTATACCATGTTCAATATTATAAGAACTCTCTATAATTGTCTCAGGGTGTATAAAACGTCTTTCTGCATTCGGCCTAAAAATTTCATCTTCTTCATTTGCTTCTATATAACCTTGGATATATTTACTATCCGGTCTAATTAATTTCATAAGTTCTCCTTATTCCTAATATGCAATTCTATTAAAATTAGAGTCCATAATAGTCTGTTTAGCTTTAATAGTATTACTATTAAAAAAAAAACCATACATACAAGCTTTATTAAAGAAAAATTTTTTATTTTTCCAATTAATATAGGCTTTTCACACCCATAAAATTTTTCTTTTCCATAAATCACACGAGAAACCACAACTTCATGCTTTTCTTCAAAAACAAAAAATAAGAAAATTATCACACGCCATGAACCCTATGCTTGATGCAAAGATTCAAAAACCTTATCCGCAGGCTTCACATCACCAGATAAAACCGACTTATAACCCTTTTCCAACTCATCATTCAACTCACCTTGAGTCATAGAACTCACATCACGCGGCTCTCTATAACCCAATTTAACATCAAAAGGAAGCCCCTGCTGTAAAACAACCTGCTTATAAAACATGGTAATAGCACTCGAAGGAGGAAGACCCAAAGAATTCAATATATACTCTGCCTGCTCTTTTAACTCTGGATCAATACGAGCATACAAGTTAGCTGTTTTCGCCATACAATCACCCCTTATTTCTTACAATGATCATACAACATTGCATTGGCATTGCAATGGCACTGCATTAACATTAACATTAGAAAATTACACTTATACGTAATATTAAAAACGCAAAAATCGCATCTAAAATCTCAAGAAACTCAGCTAACAAACTAAAAAACCAACAAAATCAAAGCACAAAACTTACATGCAAAAACTATTCATATTGATGTTCAAGCAAAGCATCAGTATCGGTTTTATATTTTTTCAACAGTTCCATTTTCCTTACACCGTACTTAGCCTGTTCAACAAATCTTGTACCATCCCCACATCATGCCAAAGCGAAATGCCAAAGCATTTCTTTCCGGCATCCTTGATGGATGCCCCGATATGATAAACCGACTTGCTGTCCAAAATAATGAATCTGTCGTGGAAAACCTGAGTCTTCTTAACAGAGAGTGTGGGGTACTGGGCATTGAAGTTTGAAACATCTGTGTTCGTCAGCTTTGCGCTTGCATAGGTGTAGATTTTCACATCAACTCCCGCTTTCTTCTTTGACAGAATATTCAGAGTGTAAATATCCACATATCCGTCAATCAGGATAATCTCCTTAGCAGCTTTTTGGATAATGGATGTAATCAGGCTGAACGCATCATAAATCTGGCCATCAAAGAAGATTTTCTGCTCGGACTCAGCATGATCTTCAATGTATCGGAATACCTTATCGAATCTCTCGTCTGTGTTTTTCTGGTATTCCAGCTGTTTAACTTCCAGTTCATCTACGCGGTTCAATATCAGCGAATTGGTTGCCAGAAATTTACGCATTTCAACAAATGCCCGCATAATACCTATGCTTACATTGATAGCTACATCACTTCGAAGTATGGCAGAAAGCATCGATATGCCCTGTTCTGTAAACGCATACGGCATGTAGCGTCTGCCTCCACGTCCATCCGCAATTTCTTCTTTTGAAATGCCAATTTGGCATCTCAAAAATTCTTCCTCCGTAAGCTGAAAACAAAAATCTTCTGGAAAGCGCTTCTTGTTTCGTTTGAGCGCTCGGTTCATTGCACCCGTTTCAACCTGATACAGCATCGCAAGATCACTGTCCAAAATAACCTGTTTTCCTCTGATTATATGTATCAGACTGCTTATGGTTACACTCGTGACCTTAACTTCTGGTTCACGCGCAATCTCGATAATTTCTTCTTTCTGTGCCATGCTAAAGCCCTCATTTGCAATATCTTCTTTTTGAGATGCCAATTTGGCATCTCAAAAATCATTCATACCGTTTTTCATATGTCAGGCGAACATCGTAGCCCAACCGCTCCATCATAGCGAGAAATGTCTTGTTCACAATTTTTTCTGGATGGTTTATCAGCCGCGAAACTTAGGCTCCAGATGTTCCTACATACTCACCGACCTTTTGCTGACTCAATTTTTCTTCGATATATTTCGTTTTTACATCCAACTCTATGTTATTTAACAACATTGTCCGCTACCTGAGTATATGTAGAAATCTTGCACTAATCGCCCAAAATATTATAACATATCTCCATGCAAATTTCCGGTCCCTTCACGAAAAAAGCGCCCACCTCCGAAGAAGTGAGCGCAGCGTTAATTTCAAAGGTTAGTATAACACTAAGTAGAACACTTCACACAGTTCAAAGACTTAGTAGAACGCGTACTAATAAGTCTTGGAACTATATCCTTTTCATTAGGTAACAAACAACAAGAAGAGATGTTCTTTGTTGTAAAGACTATGAAAGGGATGAAGTGTGATGCAAGGAATAAACGTAATAATTTTTTACGCGTATTTTTCTAAAACCAAGCTCACACCACGGTTTCCTATCATCGTTCAAGCTCTTCAAAAACATCATCTATAGGATAACTATCACTTTGAGCCGCCTGATCATAACCTTTAGCCATCAACGCGTTAAACGTCT
>NZ_JBKQXT010000007.1:0-51222 GCF_048545055.1 Gardnerella lacydonensis | reverse complement strand
TTTGCGGTGGTCATGGCTCAGGTGAGACGCCCGGTCCCATTCCGAACCCGGAAGCTAAGGCCTGACACGGTGAGGGTACTGCACTCGATAGGGTGTGGGAGACTAGCACGCTGCCGCATTATTCTTTGATTAGCGGGGAACTTGATTGTTCCCCGCTTTTTTGTTATTTAACATGTTTCATAGTTGAACACGTTCATATTCTTGTAGTGCGATTGTACTTGATTTACGACGTGTTATTCCTCACGGCTATTAGTAGCCCTGCGCTCCGACATGCCAGAGCGCTTAAAGCGTAGTGCGAAAGATATTTCCTTACTTATTGTTGCGCGAGGTTTGAGTATTTCTCTCCTCGCAACTCCCGTCGCTACGCTCCTCTTTTATTGCTCGTATAGAAATACATCAAACCTTCTGAATGTCTAGAACTTTTGCGTGTCTTTTATCACCGAGATTCTCGATTTTTCTTCTTCATTCGATGAATCACCATCAAAGATGCTGAGGTTCATCTCATTCAGTGCGAAAAATCTCGAATCTCTACCTATCATTCTCTGGTATTACACAAGCTTCAAGAATCATAAATAAAAATCATCATTTAGTGTGATGCAAACTCTTTACGGCGATTATAGGCTATTAACCAAAAGCTGAAATTCTAAATAAAGTGGTAATCATAAAAGCGTTAATTGCAGTATTACCGAGACCTTTATTTATTTTGGATTAGTTTGAGAGGCTTGTTTCGACGCATTCTATGCGTTTACGAGTTTGGTGAGTAAGGAGCTTTGTGTTATGCGTAAGTTTACGAAAGTATTCTTGTTAGCTGCTCTGCCAGCGTGTTTGCTTACTGCATGCGCTGGTAGAGCAGTTGATGATAGTCAACAGCAGGTATCACATGATTCAGTCCCACTTGTTTCAGTCAAAAAACAGCCTTTAACACAAGTTGTGTCGGGTAAAGCAACAATAGAACAATCGTCTACCTTTGTTATCGGTGCTATATGTAGGGGGAATTTTTCTCCATCGGTAAAGGCAGGAAGTGCTGTAAAAGCTGGAAGTATTTTAGGTTACAATGCTGGTAACAAGATTATTGCTCCCGTAGACGCGAAAGTTGTGTCAGTAGCTGAATCATCTGCGGACATGCCTAAATCTTTCCCGCTATTCACTCTTCAATATGAAGGTTTTTCAATAAGCCTTAACGCAAAAGCTTTACTTCGTTCTGCAGATATTGCAGATGTTAAAGGTCGCTTTCAAGTTGAAGATGGTGTTGGGCCAACCAATTGTTTGCAAATAGTACAAAGCGGTGGAAGTTCTACCGATGTTTCAGCCTCGGGTAGTAGCAAGAATGATAATGCTGATTCAACTCAAACAGATGAGTCGAGTATGCAAAGTACACCCAGTGTATCGTCAAAAGTTTTAACGTGTTTAATAGATAAAAGCACAGAAGTAGAATCAGGCCAAAATGCGACGCTTGTTTTTAATGGCAAGCATAAACAATCGGTTCTAACTCTGCCTGTTAGTGCGGTTTCTGGAAGAGTTCAAAAAGGCTTAGTCTCATACAAGAAAGGCGATAATTGGGAGCGTAAAGAAGTTGGTCTTGGAATCAGTGACGGCGCTAATATTGAAATTACGTCTGGCTTGCATGAGGGTGATGTTGTAGCAGGTGTTTCTCCTAATCTCATTCCAGGAGCGCAATGATTATGGGAGACAATCCTGTTCCACTGGTTGAACTACAAGACGTGTCAGCGCGTGTAAAACTAGGCAATGGCGAATGGCTTACCACTGTCAACTCTGCTTCTATGATACTTAACCAAGGTGAAACATACGCGGTAGTTGGCAGGTCTGGATCTGGCAAAACGAGTCTTATTTCTATTATTGGATTTTTGAATAAAAATTTTACTGGAAAATACTATTATTCTGGCAAGTCAATCCAAAAGTGTAGTGATACTACAGTATCGCATATGCGCGCTCGAAATATTGGTTTTGTTTTCCAAAACTATTCGCTTATTAAGCATTTAAGTATTAGAGAAAATGTTGAGTTGCCGCTTTTGTATGCAGGACTACAACAAAGCAAGCAGACAAGAAGAAAAACGATAGAAGAAGCATTATGTGCTGTTGGATTGCAAGATAAACTAAACGAATACCCTGGAAGGCTATCAGGCGGTGAACAGCAGAGAGTCGCAATAGCGCGTGCTCTCGTCACTAATCCCGAATTACTTATTTGCGATGAGCCAACTGGTGCTCTTGATAGTAGTACGGGAGAAAAAGTGCTTCAAGTGTTGCATGATCGTGTTCAAGAATCTGGAACAACATTACTATTAGTCACTCATGATATGAAAGTGGCTCGTTCTTGCTCTCACATTTTTACTATGGAAGGCGGTGTTCTTTATGATCATGCTGTTTAAAGATTTGCGCCTGTCTCCTATGAGATCCTTCCTCACAGGTTTTTCAATGTTTATTGGCATCGTTGCTGTTATTGCGTCAGTGCTTATCGGCACGGTTGGTAAGGACTATCTTATTGCAACTAACGAACAACTAAACGGTCGTAGACCAACATACGAGATTACTTTTTCAGCACAAAATTTTGACGAATATTCAGTATTTAACAAATTCTTAAATCGCATTGAATCCGCAAACCGTAACGCTAACGTTATGCTACAACCAAACACTGGACTACTGTTTAGCGCTTCTATGCCAGTCTCGAATAGTGTAAAAATAAGCAAAGAATATAAGACCAGCAATCTTCAATATGTTGACGCTGTTTACACTACGGCAGGATACAACAAAGTTTATAACTTACCTATTGTAAGTGGAAGATGGTTTAGTAATAGCGCTAAAAACAACGCATTAGAAATGGTAGTAAACCAATCTGCTAGCAAAAGATACAAGATTGGTGAAGTAGCATTTATTACTTCTCGCAAAACAACACAAATGAGTCCTATAAGGATTGTTGGAGTTGTGAACGATGGCGTAGACTCGGCAAAAGTATACGTGAATATTCTAGGCTTGTTACGTTATGCTCCAACTCTTTGGGAATATTCTGAAAAAGAAGCTCAAGGCTCAATCTACTGGTTGAATAAAGAAAATCGTTCTCAAAAATCAATTAAATCTTATGTTTCAGATGCTCTTTATGACTGTTGTGGTGGGCAAGTAAACGAAATTAGAAGACATGATAATAGTGATAATTACGAGAATGTGATAACAGTATTGCAATTAAGTTTTGCTATCGTAGCAGCATTATTGCTTTTTGTTTCAGCGTTAGGTTTAATCAATATTGGTTTAGCATCGTTGGAACAGCGCACACATGAACTGCTTATACGCAGAGCTTTAGGTGCTACTAGATGGTCGATTGCTTCACTCGTGTTAGGCAGTGCGATTATTTTAGCGTTGATAGTTTCTATTGCTGCCGTCGCTGTTTCTTTTGGTCTTGTGTCTATAGCATCAAGTTTTTGGGATGCAGCAAGCCCAGTTAGTCCGCCAGTTTACCCATATGAAGCCGCTATTGAAGCTGTTATTTCGGCTTTTATCACAGCACTTGCTGGAAGTGTGGTGCCGGCAATAAAAGCATCGCGCTTACAACCAGCATTAGCATTGCGTTAATTTTCAAAAAATAAGAAAGAAGGAATAATGAATAATCATACTATTGATAAAGCAACTCTTATTATTGGTGTGCTTAGTGCGCTTCTTATGTTTAATGCGTGTGGAGGAGTAGGCAACAATAATGCGAGCGGTATGGATGGCGCGCGCTCGCAAAATAGTTCGCCTAGAGAGATTGTTGATTTTGCTCATATAGAGAAGGAATATCAGGAATCTGTGGCAAAGCTTAGTTGGCCTAAAAAATATAAAGCTCCTGCAAACTTGGTTGGAGAAGAAAAAGACGGTCAGTTCCAGAGTGGATATGGCGATACGCAAGCATCTAATTATTATCAGTGTGCTTGGGAACGGCAATGGCTAGACACGTATGCTAGTGATGAGCAAGCGGCGAGTAAAGCTTTGCGTGAGCTTGAAAAAGTGCCTAGTATGCCGTTTATGGGTCCAGACCGTTGTGATGATGCAACGCGAAACTTTTTCAAAGAGCACATGCGCAAAGCAAAACTGGGAGATCCATCAGGATTCCAACAGGATGTGCAAACTAATTGTCCTGTGATGTAATTGCATTTGTATAGCTTTATTGTGCTGATTTTGTATGCAATGCCTATTTATTGAATTGATAAATAGGCATATACTTATACGTTTGAAGCGAAAAGAGTTGGAGAAAAGACTTAATCAATGAGTGCTACTGAGCATGATAATGCAACGACTTGTTTACAAATGGTGACCGTTATAGCTCGCAGATGCGATGGCTGGTGGGCTATAGAAGTGTCAGAAATACCAGGATTATTTACTCAAGTACGTAGACTTGATCAGGTTGCAGCAATGGTAAAAGACGCTGCTGCAACTTTAAATGTTAAAGTCAATGGCGTGAAAGTAACTCCGAAACTTAGTGAACAAGATGAGCTTATGCTTCAGCGCATGCTAGATGCAAAATCTGCAGCTATAAAAACTCAAGAAGAAGCGTCTATGCTTATGCGTGAAACGGTTCGCATACTAAGGAATCAGGGATTGACGGTTCGTGATGTTGCAGAGCTTACTGGGGTTACTCCGCAGAGAATAAGTTTGCTTAAAGCTTAGTAACTTAATGCAATATGGTTGAGATTATGTGCAAATAAATTGTTCAGTAACGTATAAACTCTATGCAAAATAAACCATTAACAGATAAATAGTCAAAGGCCAAGCCGTAGGATACATGGCTACAGCTTGACCTTTGAAAATTGTGATATGTTTTTATATTAAAATTCGCAGTCTAATGCTTTTACTTATTTTTGGCTATGCCAAGAGCTTTTGAACTTTCATCCTTATCAAGGCCTATAAATAGAAGCACAATTATACCAATAATCAGCGGAACATAACCGTATCCAGATCCGTGGATTATGCCGAATATTTCCATAAGCCCATTTGCTATTACAGCTAGTGAGGATACGATAAAATATAGTTGCGCGCACCACGGTTTTTTAATGAGAAACATGGTTGCAAGGCCAAATAATCCAGCGATAATTTGAGGCACTCCCCATAGATAATCATTACGCATTACAATCAGCGCAATTCCGCTAGCAAGAAATACGCCATTGGCTATTGTCCAAAATACGGACGGAATTTGTGCTTTTGTATCTTCTAAATTACTCATATTCTTCTCCTTCTAATACAAGAAAATAATTGTGTATATCAAACCTTTACAATTTATAAATTAATGGCGTGCTAAAAGGTAAACAATATCTTGTCTAGGAAAACCTTTACAAATAATTACTAACTAAAACTACTCAAGATTCATTAATCTTTTAAACTGAATCAGTAAAGTATACTATTTATATGGTTATGTTCATTTTTTAAAGGGATAACTGCATTACATTCCCAATACTTGCCAAAGGCTCGAAAATAAAGTGAACCGCCTAAATGCTTTAGGGTATCGCGATGAATCAGAAGCCCTTTTTGAGATACTGCGCGAATCGCATCTTTACTTTTCTCGCCCAAAAATCGGACATTAAACTGTTTTATAACAATTTGTTTTTCGCGTATCGAAATTCTGATGTAATAAACTAAAGAAGCATATTTTCGCATGTTCAAATATAGCTCTTCGATTAATTCAATAACTTCACAGATGATTTCATCTCTAATGTCTTCAGGAATATCGTTACTAGATATATTGCATATGGATCTTCCTTTTAATCCACATGATTCATTGATTGAGTCGTTCATTTGTAGCGTATCTTCAATGCGCTGAATGAACTCGCTTCGAGCATCATGCTTAGCAGTATTTCCACGTAGAATGTCGATAATATTATGACCTTCTTCAAAAGCCTGATCTGCCAAATCATTTATTTCTTCAATAGCTTCTCGTTGCTTTTTAGAAATAGACTTGTCAAGTAATGCTATTTTACTTTGTAGTGCAATATCTGCAATCTTATTAGTTAATTTATCGTGCATTCGCACAGCCAAATTAAGATTATTAATTGTTTGCTTGTCTTTTTCATAAAGAACCATTTTTTGGTGATAAATGCGCAAAATAATACCAGTGCAAACGCAAAATATATTTATTAAAAGGTAAGCAATAAGATACTTGAAAGACAAAGTTGATAGGTATCGGTATGCAACGTAGTGTAATGCATCTAGTACTAAGAATAAAGGTAATGTAAATTGAATCGGATATAAATACGAAATAAAAACAAATGATATGATGAGCCCGAAAGTTACTGGTGGAAGATTCAGACTAGGAATAACAAGAATGCTGAGGTGCACAAAAATATAGCACATGCTCATAAAATGCGGGAGCAAGCAAAGGAACAGATTCATAGCAGCAAGAATCATGTAAACTATAACAAGTTGTATTGTGCTATTGTCGCTATTTGAGTAAATATATGCATCCATTGCGCTCGACAAACATCCCAATAGTAAAAATGTTTTATTGTCAATAAGCTTTTCTCGCAAACGACGCATTAAGAAAATAATCATTGTGTATCATTTCCTAAATATTCATCATGCAGCCATGTGGTAATAAGTTGTGAACGATTTGTCACATTCAACTTTTTGAACACGCGACGAAGGATAGTTTCCACAGTACAAGTTTCAACAAATAAACGTTTAGCGATTTGCGCATTGGTCATGCCTTTACTGCACAACTTTACAATTTCAGTCTCATGATCCGTTAAAGCAAGGCGTCCCTTTTTTGGCTTATTTTGCAAACGTTGAAATGCTGTCATCGTGTCGTCAAAATGAAGATCACCTATTATTTGCGGCTTGAACGCTCCCTGGATAATACTGCTGAGCATGGCGCAAATAGTTTCGGGGTGGTTTTTCCCAACAATGCCTTGCGCGCCTGCTGCCGATGCTTTTAAGGCATAATCGTTGATAGGAAATGAAGTTATAGCAATTATTATTGGGAGCGAGTGTCTTCTTCGCAATTCGTATAATATTTTAATTCCCGAGACCCCAGACATATACATGTCAATTAGCAGCACGTCTGGGCATTGATTTTGACAAAACTGAATTGCTTGATCGGCACATGTTGACAACCAGCAAATATTGCAGGACGGAACAACCTGTTCAATATATGTTTTTAGGCCGTGTAGACAAAAACAATCATCGTCGACAATGCCAACAGTAATATGCTTTGCTATCATACTGCTCCTTTAGAAAAGCATTATTTAAGTAATAATAGTACTTGAATTTGTATGATGAATATCTTGTCTAGGAAAACCCTTACAAAGGGAATCTTATAAAGGTAGGCGCTGAGAGCTTATGGGGAGTTGCTCCGCAGCGAATAAGTTCGCTCAAATCTTAGTAACTTAATGCAATATGGTTGAGGCTTGGCGATGATGGGTGAAGAATGCCATGTGCATTTGTATGGCTTTATTGCGTTTTTGCACTAAATAGCTTGTTATATGCTTCTTTTTACCCATGTTGATGGTGTCCAATAATCTTTGGTAAGCATTGATGGGTATGCTTGTTTACGAGTTTGAATAATCCATAAGGCTATACCTGTTGAAACAAGTATTACGCCAGCTGCAATCATTATGAATAATGATGAATTTAGATTTCCCCATGCTAGTACGCTTGCATACCCCACGATAATGCCGCATTGCTCCATAATAGAAGTAAAAGTAGTAGTTGCGCCGAGAATGTGTGTTGGTATGCCGTCGAGAAGAGCTGTTTGCCCATAGACAATAGTTGCGTCAAAAATAATACCTGCAATGAAAGCAGAGCAAAGAAAAAGAGCAATCCAGTTATTAAGTGCGAAAATAAGTAAAGGAATAGAAAGGAATCCAGGTAATAAAATAGAGTATAAAATCTCATAATGAAGCACAATGTATTTGCATAATAGCGAACCTACGATCATGCCAATGTTAAATATGCTGACTATTGAGCCCCATGTGGATGCCGAATGAAAAAGTGTGAGACAATGGTGTGCTCCCATTAGTCTGAATGCAGCAAGCCATGATCCCGATTGTAATGCTGATACTACTCCTAAGACTATTAACCATGGTGTAGATTTCATATAGTGTAGAGAAGCTGCAAAACCAGCAGTTTTATTGCTTCCTGTCTTCGTATTGTTTGTGCTATTTTGTGCTTGCTGGTTTAGATTAACTAACAGTAGAGGTAGCGCTGCTAGTGTCATTACAATAGCAATGCTCGTAAAGAAAATGAGCGGATTGCATATATCAACAAATATGCCAGTGATTGCAGGTGCAGCAAGCCTGCTGAGATTAATCCACATGCGCATGCTTGCTAAAAATTTGGTTTTTTCGCCAGTAGGTACGCTATACGCCATCAATACTTTTTGATTAGGTGAAGAAAATGCAGTAAAGAACCCGAATATTATGCCGAGTAGCGTAACCATAATAGCAATAAGATTATGCTGTGCTACTAAAGCGAAACCATATCCAGCACACAACAAGGCAAAGCAGAACGTTAGCGCTATAAACAATCTAGTTGGTGGATATTTATCTGCGATAATGCCGCCAAGTGGTGCTGCTATGCAGGTCATAAGTGCTACCGATACCGCGTTAAGTGCTGCGTGAGATAAGTCGACATGTATTAAAAGATATAGACTCACGCCAAATCTACAGCTTGTTAAAAGAAAAGCATTAAGCGATAAAACGGCAATAATAAGAGTTGTGCGAATTCGTGCCGCAGCGTTCATTTCCTTCTCTTTTTTTTTTCTTTCATGTTATGGATGTCTTTCATATTCTGAATGATATATGCCTATTGATATACACCTTTTTCTGGACTGTGAGTGAAATTAGTGTTTTATTGCTGTGTTTTACTCTTAACTACTCTTAACTACTCTTAACTGTGCTGAGCCTTACTCTCGTATAGCTTTGTTGGGTTTTTGCTGTGTTTGTTACTGTGTTTTACTCTTAACTACTCTTAACTACTCTTAACTACTCTTAACTACTCTTAACTACTCTTAACTACTCTTAACTACTCTTAACTACTCTTAACTACTCTTAACTGTTTTCCCTGTGCTTGATTTAATCTTTTATGCGCGCATAATATTGCTTAGGGTCAAGTTTAGAGTTTCCATGCCACAGTAGAGCGTGTTTATTAGCAAGTCCACGTAATAATTTTCGCGCTGTAGCTTCACTCATATTAATAAGATTTGCAGCTGTTTTTACGGTAACTCGATCATTGCTATATGAATATGCGAGAATTTTTCGCTCATTCTCATTGAACTCGCCATTATTTAGTTTTTCCTCTAACTCATTTATATGATCGTCCATACGCATTTGACGCGAAGCATAGTTATTTTCTAACGTCAGCAATAAAGAGTAAGGATTTGGCTGGCTGTATTGAGGATCATTGAGATAAAATTCCGCCATTTCCTCATAAATTCTATTAATTCCTTCATTGAGTTCTCGAACCCAGCCGAAGTTAACTAATGCGCGAGCAATACGAGGATTCCTAGCGTAGCGCGTATGCCGCATATTCTCTAATGTTACAATATCTGGCAAGGAACCAGGACTGAATATCTCGAATCGATCGTCAAACATGCTGACGCGAATGTAATCGCCTCTTAATGAATAATCGCGATGTGCTACGGCGTTAACAATTCCTTCAAACCAGGCAAATTCTGGATATTCTGGTACGACTTTGAATCTTCCATCGTTTCCAAGATATTCAAATTCGCGCAATTGCGCTCGTATAGCTGTTTGTGATTGGCGAATAATTGTTGGAATCGGTCCGTCAAAGGTTTGATCTTTAACAATATTCATTCGTGCGCCAGTCTCACGGTGGGTTCCTTCATATCGCAAGAATCTCAGACGAGCTTGTGGGAAATAATAGCTTGGATTTTTGCCAAACATTAGAATTGATGCGGTAGTTAGTTGACCTTGATGCATAAATCCGCGAGCTTCTAATACTTGCTGATTGGGTAAATGTTCGCAATTAAGTTGTTTTTTATATTCATTCAACAGTTGTTCATCAAGATCTGCCAGGTTAGCATCTGGAATTAGATTATCCTCGAATAATCTTTCACCTTTAGCATACTCTAATTGCTTAATTTGAGAGTAATTTTGTTTGACGCTTTTATCTCCAATTCTTAAATAAACTTCTTCACTTCGATTTTTAATAAGTCTATTCTTTGAACAATCGATATGAATGATAAATAATGCATTTTTGCCATCTTCGGATTCATAGTCTAACTTACTGTAATCGATTGAAGGCTGACCAATGATATCTTGTTGGATTGCTAGTTCGTATTCGTCTAAAGAATGTGCCTCCGTATAATTTGTGCCAGATAATTTGCCATTATCCTCGATGCCGATAGCTAATGTGCCTCCGTCTGCGTTAGCAAAGGCAATGACGTGTTTTAGTATATCTTTAGGCTTTATGCGAGCACTTTTGCGATCAAAATACTGACCTTCTTTCAGGTCTTTAATCTCTTCAATCTTGTACTCTTCCATTGTTCCGCCTTAAATATCGAAGCATTACTGCGCGATTTTTATACGAATAATTCTTGTGATTACTATATCAAAAGAAGGATATAGAGAATGTTATTCTTTCAAGGATTTGACTGGAATGACATATGAGTAAATTAAGAGTATTTATAGCGCGCTATTAAGTACATTGTTGTTTTACTCCGAAACACCCTTAACTACTCCGAACTACTCCGAAGTGTGCTGGGCCCTACTCTTGTATAGCTTTGTTGTGTTTATTGCGGTGTTTTACTCCGAAATACTCCGAAGTACTCTTAACTACTCCGAAATGTACTTACTTTTGCGCTTTGTTGTTTGTGTCGTGATTTGCATCGCTGCGGCTTGCAGGCGCGGCAAGTAGATAACATGTAATTTTTAAGGGATTGACGTTTGTTTAACAATGTAGTAAATTGATTTACAAGAGTTTAGCATTGCAGTTCAAAGGAGACTGAAATGGAGAGAATACCTAAAGGCAAAAAGTTCCAATTTAAGGCATTGCTTGATGACAAACAGTGGGCATCTAAAGATAATGTCTTCGGAGTTGGAGGGGAGGAGGTAGAAACAAGCGTGCATTTTTAATTCGGTGTCTTCTGTGAATATGACATGTAGATTCGTATGATCCAGTGTTTGCAGCAATTAAAAACTGTTTGCTTGTTATGTAGTAATACAACAAAGAATAAAAAACTATGAGTTTGTTTTCTGATGCTTTAGAGAATAGTTCGTCATCCATTTTCTAAATGCAAAATGAGTGCAAGTTAACATATGCAGATAAAAAGAAGGTTACAATGAAGAAACTTACAAAAATATGTGCACTGATTGGTGCTGCTGCAATGATTATTAGCGTAAGTGCATGCGGTAGTGCAAAATCGTCTGACGCTAATGGTGCGACATCACTTACCATTTGGCATTATTGGGATGGTGCTAATGCCGATACCTTTGATGCAATGGTGAAGGATTTTAATGCTTCGCATAAAAATATTAAGATTAAGACTGCGAGCGTACCGAATTCTGATTTTATGACGAAGCTTCGTGCATCGGCTTCGTCGAAGAGCTTGCCGGATATTTCCATAAGTGATTTGGTTTGGGTGCCACAGATTGCAAAAATGGGCAATTTGACTGATCTTTCTAAGGTTATCAGCTCGAAAACGCTCGATGATGTGACTCCTGCATTGATTGACTATGGTCATATTGACGGCAAACAAGTTTCTGTGCCAGTTACTGCCAATAATCTTGCGTACATGTACAACAAGGACGTTTATAAAGAAGCTGGGTTAGATCCTAACAAACCACCACAAACATGGGATGAGTTGAAGAAAGTTGCCAAGACAATCAAGGAAAAGACAGGCAAGCCAGGGTATGATTTGCTTACTCAAGCAGGAGATAACGGCGAAGGTTTAACTTGGAACTTCCAGGTCAACTTGTGGCAAGCTGGCGGCGAATTCTTGACGAAGGATAATTCTAAGGCTGCATTCAATACGCCAGAAGGCAAGAAGGCTATGAACTTCTGGATGGATCTTATCAAGAGCGGCGTGAGCCCATATGCTAAGTGGGGCGAATTTGAAAAAGGCAAGGGTGGTTCTGCTCAGGAAGGTAGCTGGATGGTTGGCATCTGGGCGCCAGATCCACCATTTGATTTCGGTGTAGCGAAAGCTCCTCATCCAAAGGATGGCAAGGAAGCAACTAATCTCGGTGGTGAACAAGCAATCGTCTTCCATAATTCTGACGCTCGTGCCAAGGCTGCTGGCGAATTCTTGAACTGGTTCTTGCAGCCAGAACAGGTGATCAAGTGGTCGCAAAAGACTGGCATGCTTCCTGTAACGAAGAGTGTTGCAAAGTCTGATAAGTATTTGGATTGGGTTAAGAAGGAACAGCCTCGTTTAATTCCGTTTGTGGAACAAATGGATATTGCTCATACGCGTCCAAATACTCCATTGTATCCAAAGATTTCTTTTGAATTTGCAAAGGCTGTGGAGAAGGCTTTCGCTGGAGAGCAGAGTGTTGACGAAGCGCTTGCGAATGCTGAAAAGGCAGTAAACGACGTGATTGCCAAAGGCTGATTGCACAAATACTGTGCCGATAGCTGGGTCGAATGGAATAAAGTTGGCTCAGCTATCGGAGTTCTTTGCATCAAGGAGTATGTAATGAAAAAACGTCATTTTCTCAAGTCTGCGCACAGGCACTACCAGAAAGATCAGGTAATTTGTGCTGCGGTATTCTTGTTGCCAGCAGTGCTTATTATTGGTGGTTTCGTGCTGTACCCTGTGTTGTCTGCTGTATATATTTCACTAACATCGTGGGATGGGTTCTCTCCAGAAAAGAAATTTATTGGCTTGGGAAACTATGCTCGTCTTTTCCAAGATCCTGAGTTTTTCAACAGCTTAATGGTAACAATTATTTATGCTGCTGGTGTATGTGTATTAAGTGTGCTGACTGGATTGTTGCTCGCGCTTTTGCTTGATGCGCCTATACGAGGTAGGAGTATTTATCGTAGTATTTACTTCCTTCCAGTGGTTACATCTTCTGTGGCTGCAGCTATTGTGTGGAAATATATGCTCGATCCTTCTGGATTCGTGAACAGTGTGTTGATGAAATTCAATATACACGGACCAGATTGGTTACAAAATCGCTGGCTTGCGCTTATTGCATTAATTCTTTTGACCGTGTGGAAAAATATTGGTTTTAACGCTATTTTGTATTTAACTGCGTTACAAGCATTGCCAAAAAGCGTGTATGAAGCGGCTGCATTAGATGGAGCTACTGGGTGGCAAAAATTATGGAAGATTACTTTCCCATTGCTGTCTCCAATGACGTTTTTTGTAGTAGTTCAGGCATTAGTAACGAGCTTCCAATCTTTCGACCTTGCATACATGCTCACGGGTGGCGGTCCTCGCGGAGGCACGGAAGTGCTTGGCATGATGATGTATCGTGATGCGTTCAAGCTCGGTGATTTTGGCTATGGAACAGCAATAGCGTTCATTACGCTTGCGCTAGTGCTAGGCGTGACGATGATTCAATGGAAAGTTTCTGGAGCACAAGGAGAAGAATAATGAAGTCATCATTATGGTCGCGTTTGGCGCGTCATGCGATTCTGATTTTAGGTTCAGCAACAGTAATCATTCCATTTTTGTGGATGTTCACTACTTCTTTGCAAATGCGTGCTGAAACATACACGAATACTTCAATTTTTCCTACATCATGGCATTGGGAAAACTATATTCACGCTTGGCAAGCGGCGCCGTTTGCGCAATATTATTGGAATACGCTATTGATGACGGTAGGAATTGTTGTAGGACATTTAATATTTGATGCCTTTGCCGCCTACGCTTTTGCGCGATTAGAATTTCCTTTGAAGAAAACAATATTCATTCTGCTGCTTTCTGCATTGATGATTCCTAATTTTGTGATTGTTATTCCGTCTTATGAGATAGTCGCTAATTTAGGATGGGTCGATACGCTGTATGCTTTGATTGTTCCTAGACTTGCAGATGTGTTTGGCATTATTTTACTTCGCCAATATTTTGCAACAATTCCTCGAGAGCTTGATGAGGCAGCGCGCATTGATGGTTGTGGCAGGTTTGGAATATTCTTCAAAGTAATCGTTCCATTGTCGTCCCCAGCGTTTGCGACGCTTGGTATTTTTAGTTTTCTCTTTGCGTGGAATGATTTCCTTTGGCCGTTATTGGTTACGAATACGGATGAAACTCGTACAATTCAGATTGGTTTAGCATCCTTCGTAGGGCGTTACGGAACCTCTTGGAATTATTTGATGGCAGGAACTTTGACTGCAACAATACCAAGTATTATTGTGTTCCTTTTCTTCCAACGTGCGCTTGTTAGAGGAATTGCCAATACTGGTATGAAAGATTAGAAATTGTAGAAATATTAGGGATGGGGTTTATTATGTCTATACCACAGTGGTTGCCTGATGCAAGATTTTATCAGATTTTTCCTGATCGTTTCCATCGTTGTGAAGGCTACGGTATGCTAACTGAAGGTCATGTGCCGCTTGATCCATGGGATGCTGAGCCTACGCGTGAGAATTTCTTAGGTGGTAATATTGCTGGAATTACAGAAAAACTTGATTATATTCATGATTTAGGTTGCAACGCGCTCTATTTGAATCCAATTTTTTCTGCTGCAACAAATCATCGTTATGACGCAAACGATTATTTTAAAATCGATCCACTTTTAGGAACTCTTGAAGATTTCCATACATTGGTAGATGAAGCGCATAAGCGGAATATACGTATAGTACTAGATGCAGTTTTAAATCATTGTGGTAAAACTCATTGGATGTTTCAAGATGTTGTTAAAAATGAAGAGAATTCAGAATATGTTAATTATTTTTCAGTGAAAAACTTTCCAGTTAAGTCATTGCCTGTGCCTAATTATAAAACCTGTTCTGGTTGTGAATATCTACCGAAGTGGAATGTGTTTAATCCAAAGGTGCGTGAGCATCATTTTAATGTTGCGAGATATTGGATTGATCAAGGTATCGACGGTTATCGTCTTGACGTTCCATATTTTATTTATCCAGAATTTTGGCAGGATTTTAGGCAAGTTGTTAAAGAAAAAAATTCAGAATTATGTTTGATAGCTGAAGAATGGAGAGACCCTGCTCAATGGCTGCAAGGAGACACTACCGATAGCACAATGAATTATACTCTGCGTGATTTAGTTTTAGGTTTTACTGCGACAAAGCGATTCAATGTATACGATTTTGTTAACGGTATTAACCGTTTGCAGGAGCGCATACCGTATGGATATCACCATGGGATGATGAATTTGTTGGGTAGTCACGATACTGAGCGTGTTTTAACTGCGCATCAAAATAATACTGAGGATTGCATAACTGCCTACTGTTGCATGTTTGCCTGCGAAGGTGCTCCGATGATTTATTACGGTGATGAACTTGGTATGGTTGGCGATAATGATCCAGGGTGCCGTTCTGGCATGCAGTGGGATAGTCTTGATACAAATGCTGAAATATTCCGTACAATTGTTCAATTAAATGCATTGCGGCGTGATCATATTGCGTTGCGAAGAGGTACGCAAAGTTGTTACGCTGTTGATGGAGATACTGTCATTATTTCGCGAGAGCATAAGGAAGAATCTCTTTTGATGATTATTTCACGTAGTAATTTAGTAGAGTATAATTCATCGAAGCTACCTCAACAATTGCAAAATCATAATTGGCGAATTATAAATGGTGTAACTGTTGGAGATAGTTGGCGCCACAATAAAGATAATTCTATGATCGTATTGCAAGCTCAATAGTAAAAATAATGTAGAAGTAAGAAGTGTGAAGCATGGGAAAGAAAATTACAATGCAGGATATTGCTGATGCAGCGCGTGTCTCTAAATCTGCTGTCTCCTTTGCGTATAATACTCCTGATCGCTTATCGTCAGAAACTGTAGAACACATATTTTCAGTTGCAAAGGAACTAGGATATGTGCGTAATCCTGTTGCTTATATGCTGCGAACTCAAAAGACAAATAGTTTGGGATTGTTACTACCACAGCAATTAGGGCGAGTGTTAGAAAACCCATACTATTCAGAATTTATTCAGGGTATTGGGCAAATCTGTGAGCGAGAGGGATTGACGCTTCTTTTAGTGCCTCCACTTCGTAATTCTATGTTAAAAGCAATTCCTTATGCTGCCGTTGACGGTTTTATAGTAACTGGTTTAGAAGAAGATCGTGGTGAAGTTGAAGCTCTTATGCAGCAAGGAAAGCCATTTGTGATTGTTGACAGTGAAGTACATAGCCAGGCTCCGAGTATCAATATTGATGAGTCGCGCGCTATGAAAGAACTAACTGAGCATCTTATTTCATTGGGCCATCGCAATTTTGTGGTGATTTCTCCAGAATCAGGCAATGATGATGGGTATCTTTCTTGGCATGGAACAATTCGTCGCCGTATTGATGGTGTGATTTCTGCTTTAGAAGAGAATGGAATAGCCCCACTGGTCGATAAGAAAAATGTTATTGAGGTGCCATGTACTCGTACTGGAGGAGAAGAAGCTTTTGCACAAATAACTAAACAAAATAATTCTGTATTTCCAACTGCGTTCATCTGCTTTAGTGATGTTATTGCATTTGGAGTAATGGATGCTGCTAGACAGTCTGGTTTACAAATCCCACGTGATATTTCTGTTACAGGCTTTGACGACCTAGATGAGTCTGCATGTAGTAATCCACCGTTGACAACAGTTAAACAGCCTGTTACAACTAAAGGACGTTTAGCTGCTGAATATATAGTAGAGACTTTGAATGCTGGGTATGAACGAGCATCATCTCGTCACGTATGTCTACCTATTACTGTGCTGCTGCGTGAGTCAATTGGCCCAGCAGCATCTATACGAGAATAGGCTGCGTAGTAAATACTTTGATTCCTTCCTCCTATGAAAAATATAGTGCCACGTTAAGTTTTTTTTAGCGTGGCACTATGTGCATAATTTTTGTAATATGACCAGAATTAATAATAATTTTTTTGTTTATATAAAAATTATTTTTTTTACTGGCGATAGTAGGAGAGGAAGTTGGAGAGTTTGCTCATTGCGTCACGAAGCGTTTGCAAGCGCGGCAAGTAGACTACGCGGAAGTAGCCTGGAGTCTGCCAATTAAAGCCTTTTCCGTGCACAATCAGCAACTTCTGATCGCGTAGCAAATCAAGCGCAAACTGTTCGTCGTCGTGAATGTTGTAGCGAGCAGGATCGAGTTTTACAAACATGTAGAAAGCAGCGTCTGGTCGCTCAACGCTTACGCCATCCATCTCTTGAAGCGCGTTATAGCAGTACTCGCGCTGCTCATACACGCGTCCGCCTGGCTCCAAATACTTTTCAACGCTCTGGTATCCGCCCAAAGCAGTCTGAATAATCGACTGTGCAGGAACGTTCGAGCACAAGCGCATATTAGACAGCATGTTAAGCCCCATAATGTAGTCGCGAGCCTTGGATTTATCTCCCGAAAGGCTCATCCAACCAATACGGAAGCCAGCAATCATATGCGATTTAGAAAGTCCGCTAAAAGTTACGCAGAACACGTCTGGAGCAAGAGAAGCAATCGAAACATGTTTTTTGCCGTCCATAACAAGACGATCGTAAATTTCGTCCGCAAAAATAATCAAATTAAACTCGCGCGCAATCTTAACAATCTCTTCCAAAACTTCGCGACTATACAGTACGCCCGTAGGATTATTCGGGTTAATAATCACGATTGCTTTAGTGCGAGGTGTGATTTTAGAGCGAATATCGGCAATATCTGGGTACCAATGCGACTTTTCGTCACACATGTAGTGCACAGGAGTGCCGCCAGCCAAGCTCGCGCACGCAGTCCACAGAGGATAGTCTGGGCTTGGTATAAGAATCTCGTCGCCGCAATCAAGCAGCGCTTGCATAGAAAGGTTAATCAGCTCTGAAACGCCGTTTCCAGTGTAAATATCTTCCATTTGCACGCCTGGAATGCCCTTAAGCTGATCGTATTGCATAATCGCCTTGCGTGCGGAGAAAAGTCCGCGGCTATCCGAGTAGCCTTCGCAGTCAATAAGCTGCTGTTGCATGTCGTAAATCACTTCGTCTGGAGCGCGGAAGCCAAAAGGCGCAGGATTTCCAATGTTGAGCTTTAAAATATGCGTTCCGTTTGCTTCCATGCGGTTTGCTTCTTCTACAACAGGGCCGCGAACGTCGTAGAGCACGTGCTCAAGTTTGGTGGATTTGTTGAAGTTTCTATGCTTGAGTGTTTCGGAAAGCTCTTCCTCTGTAAGATGTGGCTGATTTAATTGTGATTCTTCTGCAGACTGGCAGTTTTGCGCGGTTTTCGCGCAAGAATGCCCACCTTTGATTCCGTAGTCGCTAATTTCAAGAATTTGTGCAAGCATATCTCGCACGTCTTTGCGAGGTTCAGTTTTACCGCTTAAATACTGGCTTAACTGGCTTTTGCCAAGCTTATGGCCGCTTTTTGCTGCAAGCTCGATTACATCAATCTGCTTGTATCCCTTGATTTTCATGGCCTTTTTAAGGTCGTTTGCAAAATTCTGTGCCATAATCCGTCTTTCTTTATGCCATCTTATAGAAGCTCATAAAATCAGCGTTCGTAAATTGAACAAACTGGCAACAAAGTTCAAAATATAAGCTAATAAATTGAACTTCGCAGTGATTAAAAGACAATTTTACGCGTAAAAATGCGTTTTGCAAGCCTAAAATTGAATTAATTTTGAATTTTGACCAAATTTTGGCTGAGCAATAATTAAGAATTGAACTAAAAAGACATTAAATTGAACTTATTTTGATTTGCTGGAATACGATTTTGCGCAAACCGCAATCTTGTAGCGTGTTTGTAGCACTGCTCGAACTGATAATCCGCGAGAGCACTCCTCCCGCGTTTGTTTTCCGAATTGGCTATTACGACAACAAATGCGGGAAGAAGCTGCTGACTTTGTGCCAAAAATGGGTCAAATTTTATATATTTTTGGTACATTTTTGATATATTTTCCACAAATAATTGCGCAGTTTGCTGTAGTGCTACCATGAGTTACATGTATTTCTTTACTCCGCGCAGATGTGAATCTACCCAAAAAATAATGTACGCCAATAAAGGGCAAGCTCTTATGGCAGCGGATAAAAGCCTTAGAGAGCGCGGAGCAAGATTATGGGTTTATAAATGCGATTATTGCGGAAGTTGGCATTTAACGCATTCAAATCCTGCAATTCGTAAGTATTGCGATATGCGCTCGCGGTTTGAAACAACCAAACCTAAGTCTAGAAAACGCGGATATAAGCCGCGTATACGCTAAATAATTGATGCTAAATAATTAACACTAAAAATCAGCAAATCAATAAATCAGTACTTAAAAGTAAATCCTTGCGCATTAAGCTGCGATTCGCAACTATGGTTTTTGGCGCCAGAATCTACAGCAAGCTTTGCGATTTGTGCGCTGAACGCGTCCACTGGCCTATCTGCATTACGTAAATCGTAGTATTTATGCACTCTTTCATCGAATTCTGCAAGTTTTTCAAGCAAAACGTCATCACTACTAGGGTATTCATTTTCAAAGAATTGCATGCTCGAGTCCATGCGCGGCTTTAGCTCTGGGCTTTGGTCTGGCTTGCCAATCGCAAGTCCAAGTACTGGATACGTGTATTTTGGCAACTTCAAAAGTTCAATTAAATCTGTAATGTTGTTCAAAATTGAACCAAGAATTACGCAACCGAGTCCAAGCGATTCTGCTGCTGTTTCCATAGCGTGCAATGCAAGAATTGCGTCATTTTGCGACTGTGAGAATCTGTAGCCTGTTTTAAGCGTAAAGTCGCTTCCGTCTGAATCAATGCCATTTTTGCGCGCTATAGCAGCATTTCTGTGCTGATCAATAACGAATACGTACAAAAGTGGCGCTGTGGCTATATAAGTTTGATTTCCAAGTTCGGAAAGCTTTTGTTTAAGATTTTTGCTAGTGATTTTAATAGACGACCAGTCGTTTAAAAACTGACTACAAGCTGCGCGCTGTGCTGCTGCTTCAAGAGTCTTGACAATTTGTGGGTCAATCGGCTCGTTTTTAAAAGCGCGTATAGATCTGCGATTAAGAAGCGTCTGAATTGTTTTATTTTCTTCAATCTGTTTATCGTTATTTTGCTGCAGCTCTGTCATTTTATTTCCTTAAAATTATGCTACTTAAAAATATTTATGCTATTTAGACTACTTAAAATACTTGTTTTTCTTGTTATTTTCTGCGACTTTGCCTTTTCTTAATTGCAGATAGTACAGCGCGATTTGTGTATCTACCAGCAACTGTTGTTAAGATTGCGCTAAAAATCGCAAGCCCGAGGTTCATGAGCAAAGAATCTTCTTGTTTATTGTCTTTACTGATTTTTTTATAGTCTTCTCTATTTACGTCTTTATTTTTGCTACTTTTATTTTTTCTGTATTCCTCAAATTGTTTATTTTGCGCGATTTTGTGCATTTTATTGTTTTTTACGTAATGCTTCCATATGATTTCTGCGACTTTACCTACGACCATTGTAACAATTGCAGGAATTGCAGATTTTGCAATCATATCTAACAAAGTGTCAGGATTTTTAAGTCTTTTTTGTCTTAATGCAATAGCTTTATCGTTAACCTTGTTTAAACGCTTAATTGTAAGATTTGAAGCGCTGCGGGTTGCGCTGTGAGACGCATTATGAGTCGCACAATAATCTGCATGTGCGTTGGAAGATTCGGTATAAAAGTGACCAGAAAAGTCTTGTCGTGAATTGTGCTGCGAATCATTCCGTGAATCATATCGTGAATCATTTTGGGTTAACGTCATATTTTTATGTTAATGGTAGCGAAATACCAATTAGTAATTGACATGTAAAAGTGTTATAAAAGTGTTATAAAAGCGAGCGAATATGGCAGTGGAGCCAGTTTGTAAGTAATGGGTTTAGATTTGCGCTAAGGCACCAAGCGTAGATTTTTGACTTGTTGGCGGTGCTTAAGGTGGAGTGGATTTATGCTGAACAGTATTGACGTTGACGTTAATGGTGGTTCATTTAGCGGAGATTCGTACGAGATTCAAGATGTTCCAGCAACTTGTGGCGGAGCTCCCGAGGGTAGACTTGTTCTTTTGCGTCACGGACAAACTGTTTGGAGCGAATCAGGTCAGCATACAGGTAGAACGGATATACCGCTTACTCAAATTGGTTGTTCGCAAGCAGTTTATGCTGGTGAGCGCATTCGACAAGCATTTCCTAAGGGTTTTGATGCGGATTGCCAGTTTGTAAGCCCTCTTGTTCGTGCTCGTCAAACAGCTCAACTGGCGGGTTTTACGTATTGCACGCCGTTAGAATACGCAGCTGAATGGGATTATGGGTGTGCAGAAGGGCGAACTAGAAAAGATGTCTCCGCGTTAAGCGGAGTAGAATCATGGGATGTTTGGCGAGATGGTCCTAAGGCTCTTCCAGAGTTTATGTCGGATTCTTGCGAAGAGTCTCTTCCGAGTGGTGAAACGGTGAAAGTCGTACGCTGCAATGGGGAAAGTCTGCAGGATGTTTCTGATCGAACGCAAAAAATAATCGACTCTGTTTTGCCAAAGCTTAAAAGCGGCAAGGATGTGATTATTGTTGCACACGCGCATGTTCTTAGAATTTTAGCTATGAGGTGGTTAGGCGTTGATGCGTCTCAAGCGCGGTTGCTGCGACTAGACACTGCTCATTACAGCGCTCTTGGAACTTATAAGGGAGATCGTGTAATCGTTCGCTGGAATTGTTGATTTGTGATTGTTGCAGATTATTCGACACGCCATCATATCAACACTGCTATCGTTTGCAATATCTTTGCATTTGAGGCATAATAAAAATTGTCGAAAAGGGCACCTAGGGGTGCGGCGGCTCATAGTAGGGTCGACGGCATAGGAGAAAGGTTCGATGATGAATCGTACAATTAAGTCAACAATTGCGCTTGTAGCTTGCTCCGCGATGGCATTCGGTGCGCTCGCTGCATGTGGTTCCAGCTCTTCGGATTCTTCCGACAAGGGTAAGGTTTACTTCCTTAACTTCAAGCCAGAATCTGCTGATCAGTGGAAGGAAGTTGCTAAGGAATATACCAAGAAGACTGGTATTCCTGTAAAGGTCCAGAACGCTGCTTCTGGTACATATGAGCAGTCTCTTAAGAGTGAAATCAGCAAGGGTGATGAAGCCCCTACACTCTTCCAGGTGAATGGTCCTGTTGGCTACGCAAGCTGGAAGGATTACACTGCAGATCTTAAGGATACCGAGCTTTACAAGCAGCTTCAAAACAAGGATATTGCTCTTAAGGATGGAGACAAGGTTGTTGGCGTTCCATACGCAATGGAAACTTACGGCTTGATTTACAACAAGTCTTTGTTAAAGAAGTACACGGAGCTTAAGGATGCTAAGGTAAAGTCTGCTGAAGAGATTAACTCCTTCGATAAGCTCAAGGCTGTTGCAGACGACATTCAGGCTCGTAAGGGTGAGCTTGGTGTTGATGGCGCATTCACTTCTGCTGGCTTCGATTCCAGCTCTGATTGGCGCTTTAAGACTCACCTTGCAAACATTCCTCTGTACTACGAGTTCAAGGCAGACAAGGTTACCAAGCAGCCAGCAAAGATTAAGGGTACGTTCCTTGATGGCTACAAGAAGATCTTTGATCTTTACATTACTGATTCCACCACTCCTGCAACTCAGCTCAGCTCTAAGACTGGCGAGGATGCAAACTCTGAGTTCTCGCTTGGCAAGGCTGTGTTCTATCAGAATGGTACTTGGGCTTGGACCGACTTGCAGAAGGCTGGTATGAAGGCTGAAGACCTTGGCATGCTCCCAATCTACATTGGCGCTAAGGGCGAAGAAAAGCAGGGCTTGGCTACTGGCTCCGAGAACTACTGGTGCATTAACGATAAGACTTCGGATGCCAACAAGAAGGCAACTAAGGACTTCTTGAAGTGGGTTCTTACCTCTGATTACGGCAAGGAAGCTATGTCTAAGAAGATGGGCTTCACCACTCCATTCAAGAGCTTTGCTGATATGAAGTCTGAGAATCCTTTGACTGCTGCTGCTGTTGAAGATGCTCAGTCTGGTAAGACTCCTGTAAGCTGGAACTTCACTATGATGCCATCTGACAACTGGAAGAACGATCTTGGCTCCGCTTTGCTTGAGTATGCTCAGGGCACTGGCAAGTGGGATAAGGTTAAGAGCGCCTTCGTTGACAATTGGGCTAAGGAAGTTGCTCAGACTCACGAAGATCAGGATTAATCTGAATATTGATTATTCGGCTTAAACTTGATTACAAATTAAAGTCATAATTTAAGAACATAATTTAAAATGATAATTTAAGATTGGGCTGTTGATGTAATTGCATTAGCACAGTGCATTAATAGCCTACTAAAAGAGCTTCAAGCCTTATCGGTTTGAAGCTCTTTTGTTTGAATTTAGGCTGACTGTTGTTTGAATTTAGTCTGATATTTAAATAGTATTTTAAGATTGCGTTTAGATGGTACTTGAACTAAGCTGCGTCAAGTTGAGATGTACTCGAACGCACAATTAGCTGTGCTGGAATCGTAATGTATCTGCGACTTTCATCTAAATAATCTCCATTAATTAAAGATAAAGTCATTTTTGCAATATCTACGGCCATGCTTACAGGGTCTTGTCTAATAGTTGTAAGTCCTGTTTCTCTAGCGTAGAAGCTGTCGTCAAAACCGATAATTGAAAGATCACCTGGAGTATTGTATCCACTTCTAGAAAGCTGGAACATTAAAGGTATTGCTATTCCGTCTTCTTGGCATGCAATTGCAGTAGGCATGCTACTGTTACTTAAAAGCGATGAAACTATTGAACTTATACGGTCTAAACCTTCTGGAGCTACGATTTCGGTAGGTGTAATATTGTTAATCTTGCATTCGTCAATAAACGAATGATAACGTTGTAAAACGCTGAAATGCAGGGAAACATCGCGATTTGTGCGAATATAAGCTATGTTTTTATGACCTAATCCAATAAGGTGGCGAGCCATAAGCCTCGCTCCTTGATCGTCGTCAATATTAATTGTTGCGTCAAAATCGCAGTCCATAGGATATAAGCAGTTTATGCCTAAAACCGGTACGCCAGTTGCCTTTAATGAAGCAACTTCCGACTTATTTACGTCAAATGAGCAAACTATTACAGCATCCGCATTTCTTCGAGTTGGTAGCATATCAAAGAATTCTGCGCGCTCTTGGCTGCTTGATATTTGGAAAATTGATAGATCGTAGCCTGCTGGGTGAAGAACCTGATTCAATCCTTGTATTATGGATGCGCTAAACCACAGACGAATGCTGTCGCTCATTAGTAGTGCAACTCTTAGAGTTCTACCAGATTTTAAAGCGGCTGCAGAACGAGATATTGAGAAGTTTAGTTTTTCTGCAATAGCCAACACTTTGTTGCGAGTTATTGCGGAAACTAAGTCTGGTCGTGTAAATGAGCGTGAAACAGTAGATACTGATACGTGAGCTTCGTTGGCAACATCTTGAATATTAGCCGGCATGTGAACTCCTTTATTCGCACAACATCAATATCTTCATCAATATTTTTTTATTAATGTCTTCATTAATATCACTCAAACATCTTCAACGATAGTATATGAGAAGCTCATACATCAATGCTCATTGCGCCCCCTATACACAAACGTTTGCAATAAAAATAATGATAGCAGATTTTGCTGCAAAATCGCCAAAAATAGGGATTTTCTTCACATTTGATTTTATTTTCATCGCGTAACGACATGCAAAAAAATGACAACGTTTGACATTGCTGTTGCATGTAGTAATATAAAAGTATTGGTTCGGGCGTCGACGCTCGTACAAGCGTTGTACTCAAGGAGGAGAAAGTGACGAGTCATGATTAATATGAGTGGAAAAGCAATACGCAAATGGTGGGCGTTATTCGCTTTGCCAACGTTTGCTGCTTTTGTAATCGGCTTTTTAGTGCCATTCGTGATGGGTGTGTATCTTAGCTTTACTAAGTTCCATACTGTTACGGACGGAAAGTTCGTGGGTGTTCGCAATTATCGCAAGGCTTTGCGCGACCCTCATTTTATTCATTCGTTGATTTTCACAACTGCTTTTACTGTTGTAACAACGGTTGTTATTAACGTTATTGCTTTTGCAATTGCGTACATGCTTACAAAGAAATTCAAAGGTTCAAACTTATTCCGTACAGTGTTCTTTATGCCAAATCTTATTGGTGGCATTGTTTTGGGCTATGTTTGGCAAGTAGTGCTTAATGGTATTTTAGGCTACTTTGGTCGTGCTATTACGTATTCTGCGACGTACGGATTCTGGGGCATGGTTCTTTTGATATGCTGGCAGCAAATCGGTTATATGATGATTATTTACATTGCTGGTTTGCAGGCGCTTCCAGGAGATGTTATTGAGGCGGCAGCTGTTGATGGCGCAAGCCCAACGCAAACGTTGTTTAAGATTACGATTCCTCTTATGATGCCGTCCATTACAGTGTGCACGTTCTTGACTGTTACAAACGGATTCAAGCTGTTCGATCAGAACTTGGCGTTGACTAATGGTGCTCCTTCCAGAAAGTCGGAGATGTTGGCATTGAACATTTTCAACACATTCTATGGAAGAATCAATGGTGAAGGCGTCGGTCAGGCAAAGGCAGTCATATTCTTCATCATTGTGGCTGTAATTGCTTTGATTCAGAACAGGTTGACAACGTCTAAGGAGGTGGCAGCATGAACGAGAAGACTAAGCATCCTGTGCTTTGGACCACGCTTTTTGCTGTAGTGAGTTTGTTGTGGATTTTCCCAATCGCGTTAGTGTTTATGAACTCCTTTAAGTCAAAGGTGTATATTGCTAGCGAACCATTTTCACTTACTCCAAAGTCGTTTATTGGTTTTGACAACTACGTTCTTGGCATTAATCGCACCAACTTGCTTATGAGCTTCTGGTGGACAATTGTTGTAACAGTTGGCTCCGTAATTTTGATTCTGCTTTGCACTTCTATGTGTGCTTGGTGGATTGTGCGAGTAAACAATTGGGCTGCAAAGTCGCTTTACGTGTTGTTCTTGTTCAATATGATTGTGCCATTCCAGATGGTTATGTTCACTCTTTCCAACATCACTACAAAGCTTGGATTGAACACCCCTTGGGGATTGTGGATTATCTACCTTGGTTTCGGCGCAGGTTTGGCTGTGTTTATTTTCACGGGCGTTGTGAAGGGTATTCCTCAGGAATTGGAAGAGTCCGCAATGATTGATGGTGCTTCAGTGCCTCGCATATTCTTCCAGATTATTGTTCCAATCATGAGACCTGCTATTATATCTGTGTCGATTTTGCAAACAATGTGGATTTGGAATGACTTCCTTCTTCCTTACCTCACTTTGGATTTGAACAAGTATAAGACTGTTTCAATTGCAGTTCAATATTTGAAGGGTGGTTATGGTTCCGTTGAAATGGGTGCCATGATGGGCTGCTTGGTTCTTGCCATTCTTCCAATTATTATCTTCTACCTCATCTGCCAGAAGTATATTATCAAAGGCGTTATGGCTGGTGCGGTAAAAGGCTGAGGTCTTTTCTCCTTCGGACCTCGGTTGCATGATGATGGTGGTTGCAGAACTTTGCTTCCACCATCATTTGTGTTTAAGTGTATTTTTTAGTGTATTGTTATTTTAGATTTGTTTTAGATTGCGTTTAACTATGCAGGAGTGGTTGTAATGATTTCTTTTGGCAGCCCCGATTCAAAGTTTGCTCAAGGAATGGAATCGTTTGCAGATGCAGTATGGCTTACCATTTTAATGATTATTACGAGTATTCCGATTATAACGATTGGCGCCTCTATTACAGCTGCTCATGAAACTGCTAGAAGGATTGAACGCGGAGAAGCGCACACAACTTCAATCTATTTTAAGTCTTTTAAAAATAATTTTGTTAAATCTACTATTATTTGGATAATTTTGCTTCCGATTCTTGTGGCAATTGTAGGGTCTTGGATTTTTCTGCAACTTACGCCACTTTTAATAATAAAGTTTGCGATCAGTATTTTATGGGTTTTGGTTGCTCAATGGGTGTTTGCTCTTCAAGCAAGATTTGAAAATTCTGTTGGTAGAACCTTGATTAATTCGTTGATTTTTAGCGTATCTTACATTGCAACCACTTTTATGGTGGTTTTACTTGACTCTGTATTTTTTGCGCTTGTCTATTTATCTTTAAAGTATTTTTTGCAGGGATTGCCATTGTTGATTTTGCTAGGATGGGGGTCTTTGATTATGCTCCACACTCCGCTGCTTGAACGCGTGTTTGCAAAATACGTTAAAACAAGTGGTAAGTGATTTGTGAATTGACATTAGTAACCCGAGAATTAGATGTAACCAAGTAATCGGGTATTCGGATAACTAGGTAATCTGGGGTAACTAGGTATCCGTGTATTCTGCAGAATAATCAATGAGGCGAACACCATCATGGATGCTCGCCTCATTTGGGACATCATTACAAGGTGCTTTAAATGTGCAACTATGCGCAAATCCTAACACCATGTCGGGGAGGGAAACAAGTTACTCTTAACAGATAACCATGCCCTTTCATTATACTCTAAATAGCTTTATTTATAAAGGTTTTCACCCTTTCTTTTTTGTTGTTTTTATTGTTATTTTGGCTTAAATTCTAATTATTTTTTGCCGTTCATAACAGCTGCCATAGAAAGCACTCTAGGTGACTTAAACACTTCGTCGGTATGAACAACATTGCCATCTTTGTCAGCAAGAGGAATACGCCAATTTGGATATTCTGTACTGGTTCCAGGCTGATTCTGCGAACGCTTTTCTCCAACTGCGTCAACAAGCGCCACTTGCAAAAGCAAAGATGGGGAAGTGCGCATAATCGCATGCATAGCCTCCACAATCTCTTGCACATGGTCTTCTACATGTTCGGCAGCATCCTTGCTAATCCATCCGCCTTCCAAAAGCATTTTCATCATGGCGTCTCGCTCGGCGCTAGCAGCCTTCTGGAAGCTTTCTACAGAATCGGTAAGCAAATGAAGCTCCTCGCGAAGCTTAACATGCTCAAAAGCAAGGTATCCAGCTGTAGGTGGCATGTCGTGAGTTGTAACAGATGCCAAAGCGTATTCGCGGTATGTAGAAGGGTTTGCAAATATAATCTGCTTTTTACCAGCCTTCTTAGCGGCTTTTTCGGCATCGTCGTTGTGAGTGAACCATTCAACAACAGTTCCAAGAATTCCATGCGAGGCAAGAACCTTAGAAACATATGCTGGAACAGTGCCCAAATCTTCGCCAATCACCAATCCGCCTGCGCGAGTTGCCTCAATGCTAAGCACAGCAAGCATAGCGTCCACGTTGTAGTACACGTAAGCACCGTTCTTAGCTCCTTGACCTTGCGGAATCCACCATAAGCGGAAAAGACCGAGCACGTGGTCAATTCGAACCGCGCCAGCATGCAAGAACACGTTGTGAACCATGTCTCGGTATGCAATGTAACCAGTTTCGTCTAGATAATTAGGGTCAAATGGAGGCTGACCCCAATCCTGACCTTGCTGGTTGTAGAAGTCTGGAGGTGCACCAACGCTAACGCCGTTAGCAAATCGTTCTGGGCTCCACCACACATCTGCGCCATAACCGTGAACACCAACAGCCATGTCTTGCATAAGACCAATCGCCATTCCAGCGGCTTTAGCTTCGGCATGGGCAGATGCAACCTGCTCGTCTGCAATCCACTGCAGCCAGCGGTGGAACTCCAACAAATCGGCGTGCTCGCGCTTAAGCGCGTCAATCTGAGGAGTGCCCTTGCCAGTGGTATCAAACCAAAGGTTATCTCCCCAAGGAGCGCCCCAAACTTCAAAGGCTACGCACCAAGTCGCAAAAGCGTCTAAGTCTTCTCCAGAACGCGCCTTAAATTCTGCGAAATCCTTCTCGCGCTCTGCGCTTCTAGGCTGCTCAAAAATCATCTTTAATGCTGGTAGTTTTGCGCTCCAAGCAGCGTTAATATCCATAGGATTTGGATCGTTGTTTTGCGCTTCAACCGACTCGTGCAGAGCTTCCACTTGTTCTCTCTGGCTATCGCTTAATTGCGCGTATTCTGGAATATCCTGTGGGCGAATATAAGTTACGTTTAAGAATCTGCGCGACTCAGGCAAATAAGGCGAAGGCTCTAAAGGTGCCACTGGTGCGCAGGCGTGAATTGGATTTATAAGCATGAAGTCGGCTTTGCCAATGCTACCCGCGTCTTTAAGCAGCCTACGCAAGTCGCCATAATCGCCAACTCCCCAAGATTCCTTTGATCGCACGGAGTAGAGCTGAGTCATGTAGCCCCAGCGATGGCGTTCCTGAACGCTTTGCGGAAGAGGGATTCTTGCTGGAGCGGAAATCAGTGTAACCTGAGCATGCAAGGCACATTCGTCATCTACAGTTGCTTTCAGAGTGTGGTAACCCATTGGCAAATCTTCTGGAAACTCCAGCAACAAATCGCCATCTTTGCTTGTCTTAAAGTTATTAAGAGGCTTATCAGGCGTATCCTCGTATTCTGTTCCGTCTTCTAAAGTCAGCGTTACATGAATCTTGCTTGGGTCGATTGCACTGCCGCCAGTGTGCACAGGCACTATTGTTTTTGTGCCATTAAAGCATACAACGGTTGGTGGCAGAAGTTCGTTATCTCGCTTTTCTTGCACTAGTTTTAGTGAGTTTGCAATATTTTCCTCTGTATCTGCTTGCCAACCTAGTGCATCTAGCACGCCAACAAGAGCTTCATCGGTAATTTCCGTATAGTCGCCTAGTTGGTCGATGTAGAAAGTTGCAACTCCGCAGGCTTTTGCTAGCTGAATTAGTGGACGATTGAGTCGTTCTGCGCTTTCTTCTACGGGCACAGGCGTGACAGCCTTTGTTTTGG
Source organism: Gardnerella lacydonensis (assembly GCF_048545055.1). Lineage (NCBI taxonomy): Bacteria > Bacillati > Actinomycetota > Actinomycetes > Bifidobacteriales > Bifidobacteriaceae > Gardnerella > Gardnerella lacydonensis. Next base: position 21,354 of record NZ_JBKQXT010000007.1, on the reverse strand, counting down.
CGTTGTCTGTTGTGCTCATGATGCTCCTTTGTTAATCAGTGGCACATGTAATCTCGTCGCATCGATGTTTGTTTGCAAACGATGTCGAAGAGTGCGATTTCTCAACACATCACTGGATTGAGGCACGCTCTAGCTAACCATTATATTAAGTATTGATATCGTTTGCAATATTGGCGATTTTAGTGGGATTTAACAAAAACCGCAGAAAGCTAAATGCCAACTGCGGTTTTGTTATTTGTTATTTGCGATTATTTGCGCATGTTCACTACTTGCGACTACTTGCGACTACTTGCGACGGATTCGCATAAAGTGCCAACCAGCGCCGATTGCTGCGATTCCAGCAGTTATGCTGCCAGCAACAGCTGCGATTAGCGTTGTGTTGTTGCCAGCGGCGTGCTCACCGTTGTTTGCGCCAGATGCCTGAGCGCTCTTATCGCTGCTATTGTCTTCGCTCTTTGAGTCTTCGTTCTTGGAGTCTTCGGATTCCTTCTGATTTTCATCTTTTGCGAAATCATTAGATGTGTTCTTGGACTCTTCGCTCTTTGTTGTGTTTGCGGAGCTTGCTGTAGGAGCAGCAGGAGCAGCAGATGCAGGAGCTGCAGCAGATGCTGCAGCACGAGGCGTGCGTGCAGGAGTCTCTGCGGTTGCTGGCGACTTAGCAGTAGCATTTTCTACGAGCTCTTCTGCAGCTTTCGCGGTATGTGTGGACTCCGTTTGTTTTGCTGGAACAGCACTGTGCTTAGGGGCATTCTGTGGTGCAGACTGTGGAGCAGAAGGAGCCGAAGCCTGTGGAGTGCTTGGTGCAGCGTTGTTCTGTGGCGCATTCTGTGGAGTGCTTGGAGCTGGAGCTGGCTGTGGCACGCTTGGAGCAGGAGCAGGAGCAGAAGGAGCTGCTTCCATAGAGCCTGCGCCTGGAACAACATTCAAATTGCCGCCGTTTTGCTGCGCGTGGCTTCCTGCAAAGTCTCCTCGAGAAGAGCTATTGCTATCTTGCGTGTTGTCCTCTGGCTTCGCGTTGTTTTCTGGCTTCTGATCCTGTGGATTTGAAGCCGCTGGAGGCGCTGGAGGTGTAAGCGGAGCGTGCGTTTCTGGCACTGCAGGATTTTGTGGATGATCCTGTGGAGTCTCTTGTGGAGTCTCTTGAGGCTGAGTCTGTGGAGCCTCTTGCGGCACGCTTGGAGCTGGATCAGGAGCTGGTGCAGAAGGAGCTTGTGGCTGAGCCTTCGGTTTCAAAGCTTCCTCAGCCTTCTGTTTTGCTGCAGTGAGACTCTTTTCCACATCGTTCAACGTTTGTGTTGATTTATCAAGTTCTTTAGATCGATGAGCAACTTCATTTATCATGAAAGCAAAAGCTGTTTCTATGGTTTGGGAGCTTGCAGCATACTTTGAAATAAGTGTACGCTTGGTCTCTTCAATCGAAGCTTTTAACTCTAAGATCTTTGCTTTAGTTGCTTCAACATTAGTTTTTGCATCATTTAGTTTTTGCTTTGCTGTTTCAGCAAGTTGTTTAGTCGTTTCAACATTAGTTTTAGCTTCTGATATTTCTTCATCGATTCGCTTCAGGTCTTCTTTAAGTTGATTAAGATTCTTTTCGGCGGTATCCTTATCTGTTTTAGCGTTTTCAAAATTAGCTTTTTCATCTTGAACTTTTTTCTCTGCTCTTAGTGCTTCTTCTGTTTTTGCTAGTAAGTTTTGAGCAGCTTTTTCTGCCTCCTCTTTAGCTTTTTCTGCTGCCTCTTTAGTGGTAGAAAAAGCTTTTTCGGCATCTTGTTTAGATTCGCGTAATTCGGCTATTGTTTTTTCGTATTCCTGTAACTTTAATTCTTTTTCTTTAATATCTTTAGCTAATTTTTCAGCCTCAGCCTTCTTTCTAGATGCAAGTTCTTTTGCTTCACCAGCTTCCAAAACAATCTTATTATTGTATTCCTTTTCAGAAGTTAACTCTTTAATTGCATCTGATATTTCATTAATAGCGTCATTGTTTTTGTTTGCTTCCGTCAAATCTTGCTGAGCTTTATTAGCTTTTGTTGTTTCTTCTTGAAGCGTACGGGTAGCATTGTCTAACTCTGATTTAAGTTTTTCTGCTGCATCGCTTTCGGTTAGTTTTTCTTGTCCTATTTTATTCATTTTTTCAGCATGCTCAGAGTTGCCAAGTTTAGAAGTGTCTTTTTCTAATTCCTGTAGCTGCTTTTCAAGAGTATTTACTTTTTCTTGCTGTAAATCATATTTACGTTTCTTTTCTTCTACATCCTTTTTAGCATTTGAAACAGATTCATTTGCTTGTTCAACATTTTTCTTCAACTCTGCGATTTTGCTGGAGTTTGTTTCTTTATTATTCTTAGCTTCTTTTAATTCTTCTGTTAATTTCTCAAGATTTGAATTGATTTTATTAAGATTAGTTTCAGCGTCTTTACCTTTGGCAGCGGTTTTTTCTGCTTTTTCAGCATCTGATTTTGCTTGTTCAACATTTTTTCTATCTTCAGCTAGCTCTGCTTCAAGATTAGATTTAGCCTTTTCTTCATTTGCTAAATCTTCTGCAGTATCTTCGTGGTCATCTTTTGCATCCTTAGCAAGTTCATCTTTTGCAGCTTTTTCTTCAGACCTAATCTTGTTTACTTGTTCAGCATTTTGCTTAGCCTCGTCAGCAACCTTCTTGGCTTTTTCTGCCTCTTCTACGGCTCTATTCTTCTCTTCAATGCGCTGCTCGACATTTGCTATATTCTGAGTCTCTGTTTCGATTTTCTTATTGATCTCAGCAATGCTATTTTCTGCATTATTTTTCTTTTCTACAACTTCATTAATTTTTCTTGCAGTATCTTCAGCTTCTTGTTTTGCTTCTTCTACAGCTTTATTTGCTTCATCATGCTTATTCTTAGCTTCTATTTGTAACTTCTTTGATTCTTCGACTTTTTGGAGTATTTCTGCATTTGCTGGAGTGTTATTCTTAGGTGTATCTGAACCTTGAACTGTTCCAGAATTTTCTTTCTCTTGCTTGCCAGCAGCAGCGTCGCCAGCAACAAGAGAATTAACGGTTTGTGGTGTAGAGCTTTGCGGATCTATAGTTACAACATTGCTAACAGCATTAAAACCAGTGTCGGATATGCTTTCAACACGTGCTGCTGGATGATTGGACGTATCTGTTGTAGTCGTTTCGGCTGCGTTGGCTGCGTTTGCAATGCTTATGCTTCCAATAAGAGCCAAAGAGCTTGCTCCCAAAGAGATGGCGGCTGCAATTTTAGCGTTCATATTTACCTCATTCTTCAAATCATTTAGGTTTGGGGGGTGGGGGTATTTGTTTAATTATCAAGTTGTAAGATCAAAGCGCTGACTGTTTATTACGTTTTGCGTCTCTGTCTTGTTTCTGAACTTTCTACTTTTCTACTCTGCATATTTTTCTACTCTGCATATACATAATAGGGGTATAAAGTATAAAAGTTATTCTAGCAGAATCACAGGAATAATTCGCTCACTTTGGCAAGTTATAAGGAACAATTAAGGAAATTACAAGGTTTTGACTTGAAATATTAGTATTCGACTATAAACCAAAAAATAATCCCGACTTTGTTCCCAAATCATAGGAATAAGGGAACAAAATCGGGATAAAATGCGAGTCGAGCGCGCTCAAGAACTCGAGCAATCAAGCGCGCTTGCGACTCAACACAACAAATGTACGCGGCGGCACATGAACCGCACGCTGAGCGCCATTATCATCGCACAGCATAGAAACGCAGCTGCCAGAGTCGTGCCCCGTCCACTTAGCAAAATACTCAGTGGAATCCAACACGCAGCGCCACGGGTTTGCAGATTTAGCAGGCAAATCAATTGTTGCAGACGCATCATTCATAGGGTTCACACACACAATCAAGTCGCTTCCAATCTGCTCCGCAAGAACAGTATTATCAGACGCAGTAAGCCTTGTGCGCTGAGCATCATAAAACTCCGCATTCTTAGCGCGAAGCGATATAAGCGCACTATACCACTCTACAAGCGGCTGGAATTGTTTAGTTCTAGACCAATCCAGCTGATTCATAAGCACACCGCGATTATAAGAATTATCGCAACCGTGCTTAGTGCGACCAAACTCTTCGCCGCCAAGCATAAATGGCATTCCAGCAGAGCACAAAATTATGCCAGCACTAAGAATGTTAGCGCTAAAAATGTCTGCAACGCTGTTTGGATCACTTGCGTCAAAATCGCAGCTAGACGCATTGTCACGCATAGAAATACACAGCTTATCCCACAAAGTCAAATCGTCGTGAGCAGAAACATACTGCACAATTTGACCAACACTCTTGCCAGCACAAGGCATACCACGCCAGCCATTAAACGCGTTTCGCACAGGATCCGCCGTCCAAAACTCATTGCCATTTACATAACCGCGGTCATGATGATCCATAACATTGCCCTTAAGCGTGTCACGAGACTCATCACTAAACCAGCCGATTCTAGAATCAAGGTGGCCGCGACCATTTTTATCTCCCATAGGACAATCATCAGATACAGCTGCAGCAGCCGCACCCCACGGCTCGCCATACATAAGAATATCTTTGCCGCCATCAAGCTTATCTAACTCGGCACGAATCATATTCAAAGTTTCCGTATCCGTTAAGCCCATAAGGTCAAACCTAAAGCCATCCACATGGTAGCAGCGCGCCCAATGCAAAATAGACTCAATCATAAAACGCCTAAACATAGGATGATCGGAAGCCATCTCGTTACCACAGCCAGAACCATTAGCAAAAGACCCATCAGACTTACGCCTGCAGAAATAGCCTGGGGCGACACTTTCAAACACATTCGACGCAGCCTCAAACATGTGGTTATAAACAACATCCATAACTACGCGTATACCATTCTTATGCAAAGCGCCAATCATAGCCTTGCACTCGCGTATTCTTGCCGTACCGTCGTATGGATTGCTAGAGTAAGCACCCTCCGGCACATTGTACGCATGTGGATCGTAGCCCCAATTGTAAAGCGAATCCACGCTCTCACCGTTTTTGCGAGCAGACGAAATCGCAACCTCATCCACAGTTGCAAAATCGTAGATTGGCATTAGTTGAACGTGAGTTACGCCAAGTTTTTTAAGATAGTCGATTCCAGTAGGGAAGTGCTTATCGCCACCTAAAGTCGTGTGCGAATCTGTAAAAGCAAGATACTGACCGCGGTGTTCTGGCTTAAATCCGCCATTAGGATTGCTGCTAAAGTCTTCAACATGCGTTTCCCAAACAACCGTCGCATGGCGCACAAACTCTGGCGACTTATCTTTGTGCCAGTCAGCTGGGCTAACGCGTTCCTCACTTACAACCATGCTGCGCTCGCCATTTACGCCACTAGCCACGCCCCACGGGTCACTTGTACGATTGACTTTTCCATCCGCAAAAGTCACCAGAAAATCGTAGTAAACGCCATCTAGCCTTTGCAATATTGACGTTCTCCATGCGCCATCGCGCAATGGCTTTAAATTACGTGTTTTGAACGGTTCGCTGTTGTTTCCTGTTTCAAAAAGTCTTAGCGTTACGCATGATGCGGTTGGCGCCCAAATTGTGAATGTTGTTGATTTTTCATTAAGCGAGCATCCAAGCTGACCCGAGTACACTGGCCATTGTGTTGAAGACGTGAACGTCATGTAATATATCCTTCTTTTAATTATTCAGAAGAAAATGAAGGCCGAAACGCTTTAAAACGCTCGGCCCCATTTTCAATTAAACCCCACAATTGATGTAGAGGTTACTATCCCTTAACAGAGCCAGACATCGACTCTTCATAGAATCGCTGCATGACAATAAACAGGATTGCAATCGGAATGGAAACGCACACAGCTCCAGCGGAGAATCGTGCGAACCAGTGATTGATGTATTCTCTCTGCAACATCTGGTACAAGCCCAAAGCCACAGTGTAATTATCTTGAGTACGGGCAATAGTCTTAACCAAAACGAAGTCAAGCCATGGACCCAAGAAGCTAACAATAGCTTGGAACACAATCATAGGCTTGCATATTGGAAGAATAATCTTCCAGAACACTTGCCAAGTTGTGCATCCGTCCAAATAAGCGGCTTCATCCAAAGACTTTGGAATGGTGTCCATATAGCCCTTCATAACGTAGAAGCCCATGCCACTACCAGCAGAGTAAACGATTATAAGGGAAATAAGAACAACAGAACCATTCGTTAAGCCAAAAGCCTTCAAAATGAAGTAGATAGCGATAACTGCCATGATGCCTGGGAACATACCAAGAATCAAAGCAATGTTCATAAATGTCTTACGACCGCGGAAACGCAAGCGAGACATGCAGAACGCTACTACAAGCACGAAGAACAGAGAGATAATGCACACGAAAATAGACACAATCAAGGTGTTTAAGAACATGCGTGGGAAGTCAAGAACTTCTCGCTCAGTAAACAGCTGAATGTAATTATTAAACGTGTACTTAGTTGGGAAGAACGTTGTCTGATATGGTGCAGTGTTCTGGTTAAAGCTTTCCAAGAACACCCATACGATTGGCGCAAGCCAAATCACAGCCATAACAATCAGGAACAGATGAGCTACAATGTCTCCGAATATGCGGCGGATACGCTGATCGCGCCAGAACGGGACACTACGTACACTATGCACAGTCTGTTCGCCTTGCATAAGATCCTTCTTATTACTCACCGGAATCCCTCCTCATTCTTGTAGGAGCCAGAGTTGCGGTATGTTATCAAAGCAACAATCGCAAGCACAATGAATGTCATAATGCCGATTACCGCGCCCATGCTGTAGTTATCTTTATCAACCGTAAGCTTGTACAGCCAGGTGATGAGCAAATCAGTCTTACCTGCAGAAGAACCAATTGGTGTTGGCTCGCCGCCAGACAAGAGGTAAATAACGTTGAAGTTATTAACGTTTCCAGTGAAGGTGGTGATCAGGTATGGAGTCATAACAAAGAAGATGTATGGCATAGTGACGTTCATGAAACGCTGCCACCAGCTTGCACCGTCAAGCTCTGCTGCTTCGTAAAGTTCAGCTGGAACGTTCTGCAAAATACCAGTGATCTGCATGATGGTGTAAGGAATACCAACCCAAAGGTTGATGAGAATAACCGTAACCCTTGCCCAAGTGGCATCCTGGAAGAACGGTAGTGGAGAATGAATCCATCCAGAAGAGATGAGAAGACGGTTAATAGCGCCATCTCTTTGCAGCATGCTGTGCATAACAAGCAAGGACACAAACTGTGGGACAGCAATGGTCAAAGAGAAGCAGATACGCCACAAGCTCTTAAGACGAGTGGTGCGCCTGTTAATAATCATTGCCATAAACATGCCGAAGAAGAAGTTCAAGAATGTAGCGAAGAAAGCCCAAACAAGGGTCCAAATCAAAACATCAAAGAAGATTCCAGCATTAATGGTTCCAGTTGTATTTCCAAGAATCTTAAAGAAGTTGTTTAAACCAACCCAATGGAACAGCAATGTGTGGTCACGATCATAGTTTGTGAATGCCATCGAAATCATGAACACCAATGGCAAAACCGTGAACAAAACAATTCCAGCGGTTGGAAGAGTCATAAAACCAACGTGCGCATGGCGATCGAGCAAAGACTCAACATCTTTAACAAAAGTAATAGGCTTTTCTCCGCGTGCCACAAAAGACTGAGCTTTGTATGCGCTACGCAAAGACAAAGTAGCTAAATAAATTAAAACAACAATTGCTGCAATGCTCATAACGCCATACAGCAAAATTTCAACAGAATTATCTCCAGCCACATAGTGCCAGAAGCCGTTAATCTTTACTCTACCCTGCTTCTTAGTACCAAGAGTACCGAATTTTGGTAGATATTCAGCGCCAGTTGTGGCCAAGAAGGCAAGAACTCCAGCCTCGCATAGAATGAATACGAGACCTTTCACGTACTGTTTGCGAACGAAGTTACCAAAACCGAAGATAATTATCGAAACCCAAGACAGTACGTCTGCGTGCTTTGCAGCCTCCTGTAATGAGTATTGCGAAGGGGCAATGTATTCGGCATCAGGTGCCTTCTTACGCTTCCCTCGCTTGGTGGATGTCGTGCCAGTCATGACATGCCTTTCGTAAAATTGTGGGGCTTTTTACAAGCAAAAGACGCCCCGCCCCGATTTTAAAATCCTTAGGGGAGCGGGGCGTCCTTGCCGTTGTTTTCTAAATATTATTCTCTTTTTGAAAGAATCTAAATTTAGAAAATAGTCGTAAGTTAATACTTACTTCTTGAGAGCTTCCTCGAAGCCCTTCTGGAAGTCTGCAACCTTTGCAGCAGCGTTACCATCATTGACTTCCTTGTTTGCCAATGCAGTACCGAAGGTCTTCATTGGATCCCAGAAGGCACCCATTTCTGGAACGGTTGGCTGCAAGACAGAAGTCTTAGCAATGGTGTTCATCTGAGCCACAGCGGCTGGGTTGTCCTTAACGAGATCAGCCAAAGACTTAGCAACTGGGATATCGCCGTGAAGCTTGTACATCTGCTCCTGGGATTCCTTAGAACCGAGGAATGCAGCGAACTTAGCGGCCATCTCTGGAGCCTTGGAGTTAGGGTTGTAAGCAACAGCCTTAGAGCCAGCGAAGGACTTCATCTGATGTTCGCCATCTTCAGACTTGAACTTTGGAAGCTGAGCAGCAGCGTAGTTGTCGCCCAAAGCCTTCTTTACGTCGCCAGCATCCCAAGAGCCGGAGAAGTAAGCGTCAACAGTGTGGTTCTTAATGCCAGACAAGCCAGCGCCGTCGCCATCCATTACGAAGTTCTTGTTCTGGATGAGCTTTGCAACATACTTAGTGATTTCGGCAGCCTTATCACCAATCTTGATGCCGGCCTTGCCATCGTTGCTCTTCTCGCCGAAGAGGGTCATGTTGCCATCGAGGTAGAAGCCTGGAAGGTACCAAGCGTTGCTGATATCGAAAGCAACCTTGCCCTTTTCGAGCATCTTATCGAGGGACTTAACGTCTTCGTCGGAGAACTTGGACTTATCGTAGTACATGAACCAAGTGTTGCCCATGTATGGAACGCCATACATCTTGCCATCCTGAGCAGTAATAGACTGGATGATGGTCTCATCGTTGTCTTCCTTAACCTGCTTAGCGGCATCATCGCTCAACTCGCCAATTGCGTTTGCCTTTACCAAGTCGCCGAGCTGATCGTTAGGGAACAGGTAAACATCGGCAGCAGCCTTAGCATCCTGCTTAACGGTCTTAGCAGCATCTGGTGGAGCAACAACAGCGTTCTTAAAAGTAACCTCTGGGTGATCCTTCTTGAAGGCTTTCTCCATAGCCTGAATCCAGCCGCCAGCCTTCTGATCTTCGGAAGAAGACCACACGGTGAGCTTTACTGGGTTTGCCTTGCTGCTGGAGCCAGCGTTGGTGCTAGAACCGCATGCAGCAAATCCAAACATTGTAGCGATTGCGAGGCCTGCGCCCAGCACTTTCTTCATATTCGTCATCCTTGACCTCCTATATCATGCCAGCTTGGCATGTTCTTTGGTGGCATAGTAACAGATTCCATGCGACGCAACATCGCGTTTTGCTGCGTTGAGCAGCGTCACATTTTTATTGAAATCCGTGTATAAGCACTGTGTAGTATACACGGATATAAAAGTGTTAGCAAATCATGTCGCAAGTGATTAGAAAAATTGTTTGTAAAGTGACTTTTTAGCTTTAGAAAATCGTATTTTATTCTATAACTCAGTAAATTTAACGGAATTTTATTTTGGTTGCGCTCCAACCTGTCTTCGCGTTTGTAGCGTAGCGCGCGAAGGCAATTTGGAGCGCTGAGCCGCTCAAGGCAGAAGCATTGCTTCTGCGCGGCGAAGACGTTCGCGCGCTTAGACCGTGCGAACGATTACCTGCCTTCGCGCTACGCTTTAAGCGAAAAGGCAGGTCGTCGCCCACGTTTGTTCCCCTTTTTGGTCAAATGGTAAACAAAAGCAGGAATACTTGCCCGTGTTTGTTTCCTTTTTTGGTCAAATGGTAAACAAGAGCAGGAACGCTTGCCCACGTTTGTTTCCATTTTTGGTGTTTTGGTAAACAAACGCGGGAAAATGAATAGTAAAATAGGATCAGACGAGTTAAAAGTCAAGGCAAGATAAAGGTCAAGTCGAAAAATAAAAGATAAGATAAGACAAGAGATAAGTCAAAATAAAAGACAGGTCACGCCAACAAAACCAACAAAACGGGGGAAATATGCAAAACGAACATGCGCAATGGCTGCGCGACGCCGTATTCTACGAAATCTACCCACAAAGCTTCTACGATTCAAACGGCGACGGAATCGGCGATATTCCAGGCATAATCGAAAAACTCGACTACGTAAAATCGCTTGGTTGCAATGCAATCTGGCTAAATCCTTGCTACGATTCGCCATTTAAAGACGCGGGCTACGACGTGCGCGACTACAAAAAAGTGGCAGCGCGCTACGGCACAAACGAGGATTTGCAGCGTCTTTTTAGCGAAGCACACAATCGCGGAATGCACATTTTGCTAGACCTTGTTCCAGGTCACACAAGCGAAGAGCACGAGTGGTTTAAGCAAAGCTCGCGCGCGCAAGAAAACGAGTTTAGCAAGCGATATATATGGACAGACAGTGCGTTTAGTGGCTATTCCATGCCGTTTATTGGCGGCGAAAGCGAGCGAGATGCCACGTATATTCTTAACTTCTTCAAATGCCAGCCAGCGCTAAATTACGGCTTTGCGCATAGGGATCGCGCGTGGCAATCCGCTCCAGATTCCAAGGAGGCGGCAGAAACTCGCGCTGCAATGGTTGATGTTATGCGATTCTGGCTTTCGCTTGGTGCAGACGGATTCCGCGTAGACATGGCGGATTCGCTTGTAAAAAACGACGACAACAATGGCGGAGGAAGCCTTGGCAAAGACAACACGATTCGCGCATGGCAAGAAATGCTGGGCGCTGTAAAAGCCGAGTATCCGCAGGCTGCTTTCGTTTCGGAGTGGGGCAGGCCTCGTCAGGCGCTGGCTGCTGGATTCGACATGGACTTTTATTTGAATTGGCGCTGGGATGGGAATCCTAACGGTTATGCGCGCTTAGCTAGAGATGTGGATAATGCGCTAGACAGCAATCCCGAGCACGACCACAGCTACTTTAATGCGCGTGGCGGCGGCAGTATTTGCCCATTTTTAGACGATTATTGCCCACAATACGAGGCTACTTGTAGCGATGGCTACTTTAGTTTTATAACGTGCAATCACGATACTCCGCGTTTGGCTCCGCGATTAAGCGAGCGAGAAAGGCGGATTGCGTTTGGCATGATTCTTACAATGCCAGGCGTGCCGTTTGTGTATTACGGCGACGAAATCGGCATGAAATACCGCGATATTCCTACAAAAGAAGGCGGTTATGCGCGCACGGGTACGCGTACGCCAATGCAGTGGGATGATTCCAAGAATTTTGGATTCTCCACGGCTGCAAAGTCGAAGTTGTATTTGCCTGTTGAGGCGCGCGCGGATGGAAGGACTTGCGCAAATTCGCGCAAGCAAGCCGTGCAAAGTGGCGAAATTCCAACAGTTTTGGGGCAGGAGCAGGATGGCGATTCGCTGCTTAACTGGGTGCGCGCGCTGATTGCTTTGCGCCACGAGTTTGAGGCGCTGCACGCGGATGCCACTTGGAGAGTGTTGCACGCGCCTGTGGATGGTCGCAGCTTTGCGTACGAGAGATGCGCGGCTGAGTCGGATGGGTCGGATGGTGAATCCTCTACAGAAAGAATTATTGTGGTTATGAATCCTGGATTAAACGAGGAGACGATTGCGCTTAGCGCGCTTGCAGGGATTACGACAGAGGCGATTTTGCAGCCGCGGATTTCGGTTGGAGCGGTTGCTTGCGACTCTTCCGCGCTTAAACTTGGCGCGCAGTCCTTTGCTCTGTTTGCTTTATAATCTACGCGCCGTAACGCGCGAATGACGACCTGCCCTCGAGCTTAGACCGCGCAAGTGATTTTCCTACTTGGTGTTGTGCGAGGTTTGAGTATTTCTCTCCTCGCAACTCCCGTCGCTATGCTCCTCTTTTATTGCTCGTATAGAAATACATCAAACCTTCTGAATATCTAAAACTTTTGCGTATCTTTCATCACCGAGATTCTCGATTTTTCTTGCTCTCTCGGCGATTCACCATCGGAGGACTGCGAATCGACTTGCATGAGCGCTTAAAGCGTAGCGCGCGAATGCACTTCGATTCGCTGAGCTTGCTCAAAGTTGAAAGCACAGTGTGCTTTCAACGCAAGCGAAGACGTGAGCGCGCTGTAACGCGCGAGCGATACACCTCGCTCGCGGCGAAAAATCTCGAATCTCTACCCAGCTTGGCGTAGTATACGTATTTATATACGTACTTAACGCCACGCGTGCGAGCAAGAGGTGAATTATGGACGCGCTAAAACCAAAGATCCGCGCAGACAAGAACATAAAAATGGGGATTACGCTCAAAAAGTTCAAGCTGCTCGGCGCTGTAATGATGATGCTCAGCGCGTTCGGTACAACCGTGATTCCGCACCTTTTTGGAGGCCTTTCTAACTCCAACATGTGGAGTCTCACCGCTGCAGTAGTGTGCGAAGTTATAAGCTGGTCGGCTCTGCCGTGGTACGCGTGGCTGCTCGTTCGCGGATATCAAAACACGCATAACCTCAACCTTTACACGCTCCGGCTACTTATATTGGCTCTTATTTGCGAAGTTCCGTACGACTTTACAACCTTTGGTTGCGCTTTCGATATGCGCTCGCAAAACTCAGTGTTTGGGCTTGTTATTGCGCTTTTTGTGCTTTCGGGAATCGACATGGTTCGCGCGCGTTTTAAGGGCGCGCAAAAAGTGGCGTCAATTGTAGTGATCTTGGTTGCAGGAATATTGTGGAATCTTTTCGGGAAAGTCGGCTTTAGGCAGAATATTTTTTGGGGTGGAGCTTTACTTTTAGGATTCGTTCTCATTTTTAGGTTCCTAGAAAACCACGAGATTCGCATGGAGCTGATTGCTGGCGCTTTCGGCGCTATGTCGCTTTTGGCGCCAGGCGTTGGCGTGGCTGTGCTGCACTACCGCAGTCCGTATGGCGATGGCCCTAAGCAAACTAAGCAATTCCGCTGGCTTATGTATGCGTGGTATCCGCTTATGCTTGTAATCGCAAGCGCATTCACGATTTTGCTTTAGGCGCAGCCGTAGAATTTCTTATAATAAGTTGCACTGGAGCTGTAAGATGTCTTCGCGCTACAGCTTTACCTTCTATAAGGGATATCGCAATGTTTCCAGCTTGTTCTGCCATTGTTTTAGGATTTTGACGGATTGTGGTTAGTCCAGCCTCTTTTGCATAAGTGCCATTGTCGAATCCTATAATCGATAAATCTTCAGGCACGCGAATTCCTAATTTTTGTAATCTAAACAAGAACGGCATTGCTGTTGAATCCTGGTGGAAGCATATTGCAGTAGGAGGATTTTCTTGTGTAAAAAGCTCAGAAAGAGTGGCATCTATAGGGTCATCTTTTATGTCTATTGGCAGTACTTTCCCTTGCATTCCATCAATATTGTTGCACACGTTTTCAAAGCTTGTGATTCTTCTTGACGAGCTAAAGCGGAAAGATGAACAAAAATGCTCATACACGTATAAAAGACGCTTATGTCCTAATGTTGCTAAGTGTTGAATCGCAAGTTTTATGCCCAGAGCATCGTCGATTCCGATTGATGCAGAGAGCACTTTAGAAGCTGTGCAGTTTATTCCGACAATTGGTACGTTTATGCGTTGTAATTGTTCAGCCTCATTGCTGCTTATGTCAAATGACGATACGATTATTGCGTCTGTGTTTGCACGTAAAGGCAGTTCTTTAAAGAAGTTTTTTCTTTGTTCAACTCCTTCTAAAAGGTGTATTACAAGGTCGTAGCCATTTTTGTTAAGTACGCTATTTAATCCTTCTATAATTGCCGAGCTAAACCATTCGATTTTGCTGCTTCCGATTAGTAGAGTTATGCGATACGATTTGCCTGTTTTAAGCTCTCCGGCGGTTCTAGAAACAGTGAAATCCATTTGTTCAGCTGCGCGCATGACTTTGGCGCGTGTAGATGCGGAGACTTTTTCTGGGTGTGCGAATGTTCTGGAGACTGTTGCAATCGACACTCCTGCAAGTGTTGCTACATCGCAAATACTAGTTTTTGACAAGTCGCACCTCTTTTAAGCGTTTTAGCTGCAGAGTTTTTAACTGCATCTCTTGTAATCACCCTGCTTCTAGTCATCATAAATGAAAAGGTTTACATTTTTAGACACGCCGCCTAAAAAGTATTTATTCGTGCAAAACTAGCTTAGTATTAAGGATTCAAAATGAAAACCTTTACATTTACATTTTTAATGTTTGACCGAGTCAAACTTAAAGCAATATTATAAAATTACCCATCAATTTCACGAGGAAGTGGAGTAACAATGAAGATTAAAAAAATATGCATATCCTGTATAGCAGTTTTGGGCATGATTTCTACGCTTGCCGCATGTGGGAATAATGGTGCAGCAGGAGTAACAGATACAAAGAAAGACAAAGGCCTAGCTGTTATGGGTCAAGCTTTAAATTATGACCCAAATCATTTAGTAAATCAAGGAAAGCCAATCCAGCTTGAGTATTGGAGCTGGGGAGACGCGTCCACTGATCCAATTTACGACATGATTAAGGATTATCAAAAGATTTATCCAAATGTAAAGTTTAAGACTAAGAACGTTGCTTGGGATGATTACTGGACAAAGCTTCCGCTTGCTCTAAAGGGAACAAAGGGCCCAGCTTTGTTCAATATTCACAACTCCAAAGATGAGCTTATTCGCCCATATGCTGCCGATTACAAGATTGACAAGGCTGCTATGGAATCGGATTACGCAACGGCGAGTGCGCATGAAGATGATAAAGGTAATGTAAAGTACATTGATTCCGTAATCAATACGGGAAACATTTACTACAACAAGAAGCTTTGGAAGGAAGCTGGCTTAACCGAGGCAGATATTCCTACTACTTGGGATGAGTTGCGCGAAGTGGCAAAGAAACTCACTAAGTGGAACGGTTCCAAGATGGAACAGTCTGGATTTAACGTGAACGGCGATGCTTATGCTGCAATCAATCAAGGATTGAACTATCAGCGTGGTGAACTTGCTTTTGATGAAAGTGGCAAGAAGCCTAATTTTGACAACAAAGTCACGCGTGAAAACATGAAGTTCTTGAAGAATTTGTACGACAAAGACAAGGTCATTTCTACCGACTTTGGCACGGATTACACGCAAAGCTTTGGAAACGGCCAATCTGGAATGGTTTATGCCTGGGGATGGCTCGAAGGTGTGCTAAAAGAAAAGTACCCAAATATTGAATATGGAGTCTTCCCAACTCCAACATTTACAAAAGAAAAGCCATTTGCGTACGATCGCTACAATGGAGAATCCACTCCAGGAATTAACGCTCACCAGTCAAAAGATCAGCAAGAGGTTGCTCAAGATTTTATTAAGTTCATTCTCGCTAACGATGCGTTTATTCGCTCGGCAGTAAAGCATTTGAACTCGTTCCCAGCAAAGAAGTCTTTGCAAAACGATCCTGAGATTCTAAAGGCTCCAGTAATGGCTGCGATTCAGCCGCGTGCAGATCGCCTAATCTGGCCAGGAATCACGCCTTCTACCGTGGAAACAAGTAGCAAGGCTGCTTTCCAGAACGTTATGCAAAATGGTGAGTCTATTGATGATGCAATCAAAGAGGCTCAAGCAACAATGGTTAAAGATATGAAGAATTCTAAGTTTACGTCTGCAGAAAGTAAGTATGAGTTCTTCAAAGAGCACAAGTAAAAACAAAGCAGATTAGTTAACTAGTTGTAAATCGTAATCACTGTGCTCAGTAGGTAAGGCAAGGAAAATCATGAAACAAGTTAATCAGGATTCTCATTTGAGCAAAATGAGAAAACATAATGGTGGTATGTCAAAAATAAGCACTGCTCTTTCTCGAACCTTCTCCTTTCGGAATATAGCAGTAGTGTTTCTGATTGTTTATTTTGTGATTTTTCTTGCCTATCCAATATATAAGGCTTTTGCAGGCAGCTTCCATGAATGGAATCCGCTTGTTGGAACATACAATTGGGTTGGGCTGGATAATTTTAAGCAGATTTTAGTAGATAAGTTATTCTGGAAGTCCATTGCAAACACCGCAATCTTTACGTTTGTATCTGTTGTATTCCGCGTTATTCTTGGCATTGGTTTTGCAATGTTGTTAAGCTCCAAGCTTGTTAAGTGCAAAGATACTCTGCGAGGTCTTTTCTACATGCCAACAATTACGCCGTTGGTGGCAGTGAGCTTTGTGTGGATGTGGATGTTTGACCCGCAGTTTGGAATGATCGATAGGGTTACAGGCTTAAATATCAACTGGTTGCACAGTTCCACTTGGGCTATGCCAGCAATCATAATAATGACAATTTGGAAAGACTTTGGCTACGCAACGGTATTATATTTGGCTGGACTAATGAATCTGCCAAAAGATGTTTACGAAGCGGCAGAAATAGACGGCGCTAATAGCGTGCAAAAATTCTTTAGAATAACAGTTCCATTGCTAAAGCCAACAACACTTTTTATAGTAATCACATCTATGATTGGTTATATTCAAGCGTATGTTCAGATTCTTGTTATGACCAATGGTGGTCCAGGAACATCAACGTACACAATCAGCTACCTAATTTTTGATCAAGCGTTCCAAAAGTATAACTTTGGAATAGCATCTGCAATGAGCGTTGTTCTATTTATAATCACTGGAATCCTAACATTCATAATGTTTAAAGCGTCTAAGGATAGTGAGTTAGTATGAAAAAACAAAATCTTAAAAAGAGCATTATTGGATGGTTTCTAACAATATTCCTATTCTTATTGTCTTTCTTAACAATCGTGCCATTTATTTGGATGTTTGTATCTTCCTTTGCTCCAAACAGCGACATTGTGCGCATAGATGGTGGGCTGTTCCCAAAGCCAAGCACATTTGGTAATTACGTTGGGATTCAAGAGAAATTCGACTTTTTGAGGCTATTCTTTAACTCATTGTTTATATCGGTAGTTAAAACGGTAATAGCCATTTACACGAGTGCCGTTCTTGGATATGTGTTTGCAAAAATGAGATTCCGTGGCAGAAATCTGCTTTTTGGAATAGTAATAAGCACGATGATGGTACCGTGGGCAGTAACAATTATTCCTCAATACGACATGATGACTAGCTTTGGTTGGCAAGACACGTATCGTGCACTTATAGTTCCAGGCTTAATAAGCGCATTTGGAATCTTCTTATTCCGACAATCAATAAGCGGAATATCCGACGAATTGATTGAAGCAGCAAAACTAGATGGAGCTTCGGATTCTAGAATATTCCACAGAATAATTCTGCCAATGAGCCACAATACTATTGCTGCGCTCGCAATCTTTACGTTCTTGTGGAATTGGGAAGACTATTTGTGGCCATTCCTTATGATTACAGACGAGAAAAAGCAGCTTCTTGCAGTTGGATTGAAGACGTTTAGCGGAAGATTCGGAACTGACTACGGCGGTTTGTTTGCTGCGGCATCGCTTGCTATTATTCCTGTAGTAGTAGTGTACTTGGTTTTCCAGAAGCAGTTTATTGCTGGAATTTCAACTGGTAGTGGCAAGTAGAAAAGATAAGTAGAAAAGGGCAAGTCGAATGACTTTACAAGATGCGCGTGAAGCGCGGGGGACACATGGTGTGCAAGACGCACAAAATATCCAAGACGCGCACATTTTTTACGATTACGCCAAAAATCCGCTAGCTAAGGCAAAAGAATCACAGGTTATAAGCGGCAAAAATTGGCGAATTACGTTAATCACGGATTCGCTTGTGCGCCTTGAGTGGAGCGAAAACGGCGGATTTGTAGACGCGCCTACGCAAACAGTTGTAAGACGAAACTTCGAGAGCAACGCGCAGATTGCCGCGGAAAAATCGCCAGCAACCGAAGATGAGGCATCTCGCGCTGTTAATCCAAAATCTGTTAATCCAAAATATAGTGTAAAAAATTTGGAAAATGGCTGGATAGAAGTCGAAACCGAAAAACTACTGATTACGTACAACCAGCAGCCGTTTAGCAAAGAGGGCTTGAGCATTGTTGTGCGCGGAGTGCCTGGGTCGCAATTCAACACGTGGCATTACGGCGACGAATGCCACGGCAATTTGCTCGGCACGGCGCGAACAGTGGACGAGGCGGATGGAGCCGTAAAGCTTGGAACGGGCGTAATATCTCGCGACGGGTGGGCCGTTTTAGACGATTCGCGCTCGGCACAAATCGCGTACGCGGCTGCTGTTGATGGAAAAGAAAACCCATACGGTGCATGGGTGGAGCCGCGCGCAAAGGCGAATGACAATGTGTCTGGAGAAAATTCTAAAGACCTATACTTCTTTGGCTACGGTCACAACTATATAGGCGCAATTCGCGACTTTTACAAGCTTACGGGCGCGCAGCCGCTTCTTCCGCGATTCGCGCTAAGCAACTGGTGGAGCAGGTACTACAGGTATAGCCAAGACGAATATTTGCAGCTGATGAGCCGATTTAAGCGCGAAGGTATACCGTTCTCCACGGCCGTAATCGACATGGATTGGCACGTAACGGATGTGGACCCAAAGTATGGTTCGGGATGGACAGGCTATACGTGGAATCGCGATTTGTTCCCGGATCATCGCGCGTTTTTGCGCCGACTTGCCAGCGAAGGACTTGCCGTAACGCTTAATTTGCATCCGCGAGACGGCGTGCGCGCGTTTGAAGAAGACTATGCGCAAGTTGCGCGCGATATGGGGATTGACCCACAAAGTGGCAAGGCGGTTGAGTTTGACCTTACAAATCCGCGCTTTTTGCGAGCATACCTAAACCTGCATCGGCGCATGGAGGGCGAGGGCGTTAGGTTCTGGTGGATTGACTGGCAGCAGGGCGGAGTTACAAAGCAGGCTGGATTGGATCCGCTTTGGATGCTTAACCACGTGCATTACCAGGATTCGGGGCGCGGCGGTGCGTGGCCGCTAACGTTCTCGCGCTACGCGGGGCCTGGTTCGCACCGATACCCAGTGGGATTCTCGGGAGATAGCGTAACAACGTGGGATTCGCTGGCTTTCCAAACCTACTTTACGGCCACAGCTTCCAACATTGGATACGGCTGGTGGAGCCACGATATTGGCGGCCACATGCTTGGCGTGCGATGCGATGAGCTGGAGGCGCGCTGGTACGCTTTCGGCGCGTTTAGTCCGATTAATCGCCTTCACTCCAGCTGCTCGCCGTTTGCTGGCAAAGAGCCGTGGAACTTCCCAGCCGAGACGCGCAATGCGATGGTTAAAATGCTGCGACTTCGCGCGCAATTGCTGCCTTATTTATATACGATGAATTATCGCGCGGCAGTTGATGGCAGGCCAATCGTAGAGCCAATGTATTGGCAATCGCCAGAAACGCTTGCAGCATACGAGATGCCGAACGAGTACCGTTTTGGTAGCCAGCTTGTGGTTGCGCCAATCGTTAGCAAGGGGTGCTCGCAGGTTGAGCGCGGTTGCACTTCCGTTTGGCTGCCAGAAGGCGATTGGTACGATTTCTTTGACGGAAGGCGCTATGTTTCGCGCGGCTGTGCTGGTCGCAGATTTGAGGTTTGGCGAGGAATCGACCGCGTGCCAGCGTTTGCGCGCGCTGGGGCTATTGTGCCAATGCAAGTTTTGCCAAGCGAAGCGGATTGCGCAAGTAGCGAGCAGGCGGCAGCTGCTGTTAATAGCGTTGAAAATCCGCGATCTTTGCGCGTTCTTGCATTCCCAGGGGATTGCGGCGAGTTTGTTATGCGCGAAGATAACGGCCGCTTTGAAGACGCGTGCGCTGGGAAAACTGCCGATACGCGCATGGAGCTTATTTGGCGAGACGGCAACGCGTCTACGCAATTTGTGATTAACGCTGCAACGGGTTGCGCTAGTGCCGTTTCTGCGCTGCCTTCCAAGCGCGATTGGAGCGTGGTGTTTAGAGGCGTGGCTTGCCCAGACTCTGACAAAATCCGCGTTTTTGTTGGGGAAAATCAGCTTGAATCTAAGGCTGTAGAAGTTTCATATGAAGGCGAAGAGGGCGACTTAAGTCTTACTGTTTCTGTGTGCGATGTGCCTGTTGGCGATTGCGTGCGAGTGATTGTGGATGGCGGACTGTGCATTGCGCAAGACCCTAAGATTGGCGATTGCTACAGGCTGCTTTTACAAGCGCAAATGCCGTACCGCGGCAAGGAGATTGCTTTTGACGCGATTCGCCAGGCTGGTGGTAGTGCGAGTGCTATAAGTGAGCTTTGCGCGCTTGAGTACACTAGCGAGAGCGAGTTTGAGCGACATCAGCAAAGCGTTGACTTGACTAACGCGCATGCGCCGCAGCACCCAGAGGTTGCTAAGTGGGCGCAATGGAAGTGCACGTTGCCTGATTCGGTTAAGCGCGCGCTTGAGGAGATTTTAATTCGCAGCGCGATGTAACTGAGCTTTATTGTTGCGCGATTCTCCTATTTGCTGTGTATGAGGGCTGGGTGTTTCTTGTCTCACAACGCTCCGCCTATTGCGTGTAGTATGGTGTTGCGGTTGTTCCGATTTGGTTTTGATTTTGTTTTTTGGTTGAAGTTTGTTTGTAGTGGTTGATCATTTGGATTATTTGGTATCGGCTGCCGCTCTTATACTGTTCGACCAAGAATCACCCAGCCCTCTTACGTGCTTGAACAATTGCGTAGCGTTTATCACCGAGATTCTCGATTTTTCTTGCTACTTCAGCGAATCACCATCAAAGATGCTGAGGTTCGCTTCATCCGCTGCGAAAAATCTCGAATCTCTACCTAGCTTGCGCTACGGCAGGTTGTCGTTCGCGCGGTCTAAGCGCGCTATTCCTCACGGCTATTAGTAGCCGTTCGGCTGATTTGGCGCATAAAGTCCACTGGACTTTATGCCTTAAGCCAAATCACGCTTTGAAGGAGCTTGAAATGCGTTATGCAATTTCAAGCTCAGTCAAAGCGCTTTGCAGCGCAGAAGCAGTGCTTCTGCCTTGAGCTGCTCAGCGCGCCAAATTGCCTTCGCGCGCTACGCTTTAAGCGCTACGGCAGGTTGGCGCGCACTGCAGAGGGTCTAAAAATGTGATTTGTATCATATACAAATGTTTAGATGAGTGAGCTAAAAATGGAGGTTGACTCGCCAGAATCGCAAGAATTTTTGAAAAAAATATCTCGCAAAAACCCTTGAAATAAAAGGCTTGGGGGGGGGGGGGGTTAGTTCCCCCAAAAGCTATAAAAATTTGTTTCATGTCTATTATACCCATCTGACGCTGCCGACGAATTAGATGGTGTAGTTCTTGGTGCTCGCCGTGTCTTTCAAAAACAACAGAACGTA
>NZ_JBKQXT010000006.1:0-61887 GCF_048545055.1 Gardnerella lacydonensis | reverse complement strand
AAGCATCTGAAACTTGCCATGGCGAAGTCTCTAAAAGTTAAGTCTAAAGAAAATCAAAGTATGTTCCATGCGCCTAACCAAGATTGTTCCTCTCATCTCAAGTATTCAAAAAGTTTTTAAAAAAAAGAATCTGGGAATCATCTTTGAAAAATGCTTCGGGGGGGGGGGGGGTATGTACCCCCAAAAGCTATAAACATTTGTTAGTTGTCTTCAAAATTTTTTCTAAAATGTTATAATGATTTATCAAAGGGTGACTACATCATTATAGATGTACGCTATAAGACTTTGTAAATCTATTGTTAAAAACTATAGGGCTTTGAGAGCCGCGGTCGGTGCGCAAAGCAATATCAAGTAAATCGAATTAAACTCACGAAAGAGGAGAACATGACTACAAAATCTGGTAAACACGCCAACAAGACATCTGGTTCTGCAAAGGATAAGGCTGCAAAGGTTGTTGACATGCGTAAGGTGGCTGCTCTTTCGGCTGGAGCTGCTGGCGTGATTGCTGGCGCGGCGATTGCTTTTGGCGCAACTCCTGCAATGGCTGCGGAGGCGAATCCTGCGCCTGTTAATCCTACTACACCTGCAAATACGCAGAATTTAGTTGATGCTAATAAGGGCAATTCTAAGACTTCTGATGATTCTAAGGCTACTAAGAAGAATGAGGCTTCTAAGGATGAGACCACTAACAGTGAAGTGAAGAAAGAAGCTAAGAAGGAAGAATCTAAGGAAGAACCTAAGAAGGAGCAGACTAAACCAGCTGAGCAGTCTGTAGCAAAGACCGACGGTAATACTGATGTTACTAAGACTGAGACTGGGTCGAAGGTTGAGAGCACTGCGTCTGTAGATAATCAAGATGCAAAACAGGATTCTGAAGAAACTGGCACTCCTGCGGGATCTGTTGTAAATAAGCGTACAAGGCGTTCGCTAGATGAAAAGAAGCAACCTGAGCCTACTAAGGATGCTCAGGCTGAAAATCAGAATCGCGCTTCTAATGGTGACACAAAAGAAGTAGCTTTCTCTAGTCAAACAGGTGAAATGCCGAACGTTTATGGCTTTGGCACAGTGGATAATCAGTATGATGAGCAACTCGCAAATAATCCTATAATATTTAAGCTTCCTAAACAGAAAGATGATAATGGAGCAGATAAGGCTGTTACGCGTGTAGCTGTATTTCCTTCAACTTCAAACCATATTAATACCAAAAGAACTGCAGGAAGTATTGATTTTGATTCCGACAATAACGGACATCAGCCATATTCTGGCGAATATGTGTTTAACAAGAACAATGATGGTTCTGCAACACTTACCATGAATAGGATTTTCCGTAAAGATGAACGTGGTGATTCCAAAGGTATTAAGAATGCGCAAGGTTATTCTGCAACGCGTTCGATTCAGATTAATCCAACTCCAATTCCTGGAAGTGCTAAAGAAGATGCAGTATCAGATCAATTCAGAGCGGCTTTGTTAGTACCTCCGAAAAGTGCTGGAACTATTGTTAAAAAAGTAAGTGATATTGCTATCACAGAAAATGATGTCAACAATGCTATGGATGATGCTAAAAAGAATGGCAAAACAACGCATGTTGGCAAGAGTGGTATTGATGGTCTATCGCTAGAGGAGCAAATTCAAGCGTTAAGCAACAAGCTTGGTAAACGAAAGTTAGATACTATCGATGAGAAAATTCCTACTAGAAGCAACGAATACGATAAGAGTGCATTAACGAAAGCAAATAGTAAAGTTGGTGTATCAATCGTAGATACTCATTTCGTTACTGATCTTGGTTTTAAGTCGCAGGCTATTCCGCTGACTATTGTGCGTTATAACGATGTTATTGATAAGCCTGTTGTGAAAGACCCGACTAATCTTTCGCAAGATGTAAAGAACGAAATCGCACAGAAGCTTGCAAAGATTAACGGCGTAACGCCAGATAAGATTTCGTTTGTCGGAGATGAAGCTGTTATCGGCTTTGATGGGGTAGATGAAAAGGACGCTCCTAAGATTAAGCTCAGCGACCTTGTGTTGAAGAAGCTTAAGGACGGCGAGTTTGCTGTTCCTTCAAATGACAAAGCGGTCTTTGTTGCTAACCCGCTCGATTACTCAACCGCGGAGCTTAACCGAATCAAGCAGGCTATTTTTGATGCCAACAAAGGCAATAAAGAGCTTGGTCTTACCAGCGTAGATCAGATTTCGCTTGAATATCTTAAGGGCAATTTTACTAAGGCTGGTAAAGGTAATCAGGGCATCTCGAACGGTCAAGCGGAAAATACAATTACCGTTAAAATCAAGACCGATAAGGCGGTTGCCGAGTTTACATCTAATGTAAAAGAGAGCAAGCTTACAAAGCTTCCAAATATTCGTACGGATTACGACGTTTCGTGGACTAAAACCAAGATTGATGGTCGCGACACCGACGAAGGTATTTCTTGGAGTAATGATCAGAAAACCACTATCATCTACCGTTATGATCCAACCACAGCACAAGAGTTTGATACAACAAAGATTCTTGGTTTGCTGAAAGCTAAGCCAAAGTATGGTAATTCTGGTTTGCGCGAGCTTACAGGCGGCGAGCTGCTTTCCTATGAAGGTACAGGGAATACCGCGCAAAAGTCGCACATGCACTATGCGTTGCAAAATGGCGAGCCAACGGGCGAGCTTACGCTTGGCAATATGGACGGCGCTTATTGGTATGGAAATCAGAAAGTTTCTAATTCTGATGTAAACCTCGGCGATAATTTATCAGAAGCTGGTTCGTATACATGGGATGAAGAAGCTGGCTCTGTAACGGTGGCTGCTAAAAAGGGCAAGATTTTCAAGGCACGTCTGTTTGTTGAGCCGTATGCAATGTCGTACTATAAGGATGTTTATCTGGAGAAAAATCGACATCCAGGCAATACGGCAAAGGCAATTAACGTTATCTTTGTGCCGCAGATGAATCATAAGACAAGTGATTTGGAGAAGTCGGTTAAGGAGCACAAGACTGTTGCTGTTGATGGCAAGGATGTTCCAACGCAGCATGAGTACTACAACGCGTCGGACAAGGTAAAGAGCGACTATGATGATGCACTCAAAGTTGCTAAAGCTTTGTACGAGCAAGTTAAAGATACAAACGAGTCTGACCTTACTGAGAAGCAAAAAGCTGATATTGACAATGCGACTATTAAGTTAGATAAGGCTCGCAAAGCCCTTGATGGCGACGCTACCAACAAGGATAAGCTGAACGCTTCGATTGATGCCAATGGTAAGGCTCAAGAAGGCGCTACTGCAGCAACTCCTGGCACTGTAACTACTGACAGGTATAAGAACGTCACGGATCCTGACTTCAAGGATGCAAGTGGCAATGCTGATACCAAGAAGAATGAAGCAGCTAAGAAAGCCAAGGAAGATTACGACAAGGCTCTTGAAGACGCTAAGGCATTAAAGGACGACCAGAACGCCACACAGAAGGCTGTTGATGCTGCCAAAGCTAAGCTTGACGCAGCTCGCGAAAAGCTTAACGAATTTAGCACTAACAAGGACAAGCTTAACGCTGCTATCGCTGAGCATGGCAAGGTAAACACGGGCAAAGCGACTGAGACTGATCCTGCAGAGAAGCTTAAGACTGCTGACCCAGCTTATCAAAACGCAACTGAAAAAGAGCGTACAGCTTACGATAACGCTGTAAAGAAGGCAAACGAACTTGCCAAGGATCCTAACGCTTCCCAAAAGGAAGTCAATGCCGCCATTGAAGCACTTGAGGCTGCTAAGAAGGCTCTTGATGCTAAAGCAACGGATAAGTCGAAGCTTATAACTGCCGAAAAGCTCAGCTTCGATAATCCTGATCCTAAAAATGCAAACAAGCAGAGCACCTTCTACAAGAATGCGCTTAATAAGCAGACTAACGGCGCTAATGATCAAGAAAAGCAAGCTGCTAAAACCGCTGTTGACAACTATAACAACGCGTTAGATAAGGCTCGCGAGGTTCTTAAGAACGATAAAGCAACTCAGGCTGAAGTGGATGCTGCTAAAGAAGCGTTAACCAATGCCGAAAAAGTATTGCATGAAAAATATGCAAGTAACGCTGATGAACTTACGAAAGTTCTTGCGGATAACTTTAGCGGTTACCTGATGCCTGCGTACTTCAATGCTTTTGATAAGGCGCATGCTGGCGATAAGGATGCTGCTGCTGCATTCAAGAATTACAACGATGCCTATCACAAAGCTAAGGAGCTTAAGAAAAATCTAGAAGATGCTAAGACTGCTGGAACTGCTCCAGACCAAAAATTGATTGATGCAGCTAAGACAGCTCTTGAGGAAGCACGTAAAGCCATCGACAAGTATGCAACTAATACCAGCAGGCTTTCGGCAGCTGTGTTTAATGACCTTGCAATACAAAACAGCCCAGCATATAAGAATGTATCCGCAGATGATGCAAGTGCAGATGCAAAGGCTGCTAAGACTAAGTATGACGATGCCGTAAAGAAGCTACAACAGGCGCTTAATAAACAGATGCCTAAGGATAAGCAAGGTAATACAGAAATCCCAACTTCTAATCCTCCTGAAAAGGATATTGATGTTACTAAGGCAGATGCATTGAAGAATATTCAGGCACATGCACAAGGTGAGCCTCTGGATAGGGATATTGATGCAATCCTTAAGGAAATGAACGCCGCGGCTGATGAGTTGAACAAGTTTGCAACCAAGACTGACGAGCTTCTTAAGTCTGTTAACGAGGACGCGGCCACGCATCCAAGTCCTGCGTTTAAGAACGCCTCGCTGCCAAACTACCAAAAAGCTGATGGCTCGGGACCGGATGACACCAAGAATGATGCCGCTAAAAAGGCTGTAGATGAGTATGGTAAAGCTCTTAATGAAGCTAAAGACTTGCTCAAGAATCCTTCTGCAACTCAGAAGCAAGTAAATGACGCTAAGGATAAGCTTGACAAAGCTCGCAAAGAGCTTGAAAAGTACAACACCGACACCACCAAGCTCGATGAAAGCGTGAAGAAGCATGGCGATACAGAGGGTACTGCGCCTACAGAAGGCACGCAAACTTCTGATGCGTACCGCAATGCGTCTGATCCTCACTTCATGAAGGAAGAGGGCGGTAAGCTTGTTCCTGATACGGATAAGAACACTAAGGCTGCGGCAGCTAAGAAGGCGTATGATGAAGCTTTGACAAAAGCTCAGGAGCTTTTGAAGAAGCATGGTGATGCAAATACGCCGCAAGACGCAAAGCCAACTCAAACAGACATCAACAAGGCGCTTGATGATCTTGATAAAGCACGTACTGAGGTTGAGAAGTATAAGACTGACACTTCTAAGCTTGAGGCAGAAACTAGGAAGTCTACTGCGGAGGGTGCTCCTGCTGTTACTGAAGACGACTTTGAGAATACGCCAGAGTTCAAGAACGCTAAAGCTAAGACAAGTAACGGTGCGGAAAACGCAGATGTTACTGCTTACAAGAATGCTCTCAAGAAAGCGCGTGATCTTGCAAAGGCTGCAGCAGATCAAGACAAGAAGAACAGCGAACATCCAACGCAAAAGCAGATTAACGAGGCGCTTGATGCTCTGAAAGCGGCTAAGAAGCAGATTGAAGACAACTACAAGACCAATCTTGAGCCGTTGACTTCTGCTAAAGACTTTGCAGATGGCGACTTCAAGAAGACTCCTGAGTATCAAAATGCTGTTGCTAAGAAGACTGCTGGCGACCAAGGTGCTACAAATGACTTAGGCGAAGCTGGCAAAGAAACTGGTTTCGATAATGTTCTCGATAAAATCAAGCAGAAGCTTAACGATGAAAACTGGAAGAAGACAGCAACCCAGAAGTCTGTAAACAACTTGCTAAAGAAGTTGCAAGAAGCTCAAGACAAGATTGCGAAGACTTATAAGACTGATGCAACTCCGCTTTCTAACGAAGTCGGTGACAAGGATGCACAGGGTAAGGATGTAATACCTCCGTTTGAGGCGTCTGTTCCATACAAGAACGCGCTTGAAAAAGCGAAGACAGAATCTGAAGAGGATGCCAAGAAAGATGATTCCGCAACCAAGAAGCTGGAAGCTTACAACGAGAAGCTCAAAGCTGCGCAGGATCTTATAAACAAGGTGAATCACCCTGATCCAAACGCGAAGCCAGAAGATCGTCCAACTCAAGCGCAGGTAGATCAGGCTCTGACTGATTTGCAAAATGCTAAAAAGGCAATTGACGAAAAGTTCAAGACCAACGTTGATAAGCTCCAAAATGAAGTTGACGACAAAAACGAGGATGGCTCTGCGAAGCAAGACACCGAGAAGTTCGAAAACTCTACTGAGTATAAAAACCTTAAAGGCAAGATTAAAGGTGATAAGAAGCCTGATGACCTTGTAGCGTATGAGCAAGCTTTGGCTAAGGCTAAGGAACTCATCGACAAGAACGATGGTAAGGTCACGAAGGATGGCCAGGAAGTTGACGTTCCAAAGGACCAGCTGCCAACTCAGCAAGAAGTTGACGAGGCTAAGAAGGCTCTTAAGGAAATCAAAGACAAGATTCTTGCTAACTACAAGACCAATCCGACCGAGTTGCAAATGGAAGTCGACAAGTCTAAGGACGGCGACGACGACCAGCGCGATACCACGTTTGAGAACACTCCTGAGTTCAAGAACGCCGATGCTAAGAAGGGTGAAGACGGCAAGGATAATACCGACATGGCGGCCTACAAGAAGGCTCTTGAGAACGCTAAGAAGCTCCTTGATAAGTTTGACCGTACTACTGGCAAGCCAAAGGCTCTCAAAGCAGGCGAAAAGGCTCCAACTCAAAAAGAGCTTGACGACGCTCTCGATGCATTGCAAGCCGCTAAGAAGAAGATCACTGACGGCTACAAGACTGATCCTTCTAAGTTGAAGTCTGAAGCGGATGCTAATGACACCTTTACCAAGACTCCTGAGTATCAGAATGCTCAGGCTAAGGGTGATGATGCGTCTAAGAATGCTCTTGACGCCTACAAGAAGGCTTTGGAAGACGCGAATAAGGTTCTTGGCGATAAGAATGCTACTCAGAAGCAGGTTGATGATGCTTTGAAGAAGCTCCAGGATGCTAAGTCTAAGCTTTCGGATGGTTATAAGACTGATAAGACTGATCTGACTGCTGAATCTGGTAAGGATCCTGATTTCCGTAAGTCTATTCCGTTTATTATTGGTAAGGCTTCTGATTTGGCAGAGTATCAGCAGGCGTTGAATGATGCGGATAGGGTGCTTGAGGATCCTAATGCTACACAAGCTCAGGTTGATCAGGCTCTTCGTAGGCTTCGTGATGCTAAGCAAAAGTTGATTGATTCTTATAACAGGCTTATTAATAGTGGTAGTGGTGTTGGTAGTGGTTCTGACCATGATTTTGGAACCGATACCGATGTTAATACTGGTGTTGGTGTTAACGATGTGAATAATACTAGTGTTAATAATATTGCTGATAAGGGTGCTTTGCAGGCTGAGGTTGATGCGGCTCTTGGTGATGTTTCGGCTAATGCTAATGGCGTAGTGGCTGATTCTAGCTTGGTGAGTGAGTTTAATGCGGCTTTGAATTATGCTCGTTCAGTGTTGGCGGACGCGAACGCTACTCAGGGGCAGGTTGATTCGGCTTTGGCTCGTTTGCGTGCTGCGCGTGCAGCTTTGCGTGCTGGAATGCTCGCAGCGCGTAATTCTGCTGGAATGAATCTCAAGCGTGGTGACGTGAGTGGTGTTAATACTGGCGCTAGCTCTTCGGTGTTTGCTGCTTTCGCTGCGGTGTTTGCTGGGCTCGGAGTGGCTGGTGCTGCGTCTAAGCGTAGGAAGCATTCGGCTCGTTAGTTTAATCTGTAGCAGTGTGTGATGCTGCTACGATTGGAGTAATGTGAATTAATGGCTTGGAGATAATCTCTTCAAGCCATTAATTGTTTTCTTCTTTTCCACATTTTGTTTGGTGTTGTAAAGAAGAAAACGACAAGTAACATCTTGAAGAACATTCCGAAGAACATACCAGTGAATTTAGTAATTTTTCACAAAAGTGTTAAAATTCCTAACTGTGACTTATGCAAAGCAAAATTGCACTATCGCGAATAATCGCCAGTAGTTGTGATTGCAAAAGTCAAAAAGAGAAAATAGTCTAAAAAATAATCTAAAAAACAGTCTAAAAGGTCTAAAATTAACCAAAATAGACGAAACACGGGAGCTTGTTCTATACAGGCTGAGAGGGCGAAAGCCGACCGTAAACCTGATGCGGGTAATGCCGCCGTAGGGAAGGAGTATTATGCGAAATATTCGTATTATTGGTGCAGGTATCATTGGTCTAGCAACAGCTTGGAGACTTACAGAAGCTGGCGTAAAAGTTAGCATAATTGATCCAGATCCAGTCTCTGGCGCTTCTCATCATGCTGCCGGCATGTTAGCTCCTACCGCAGAAATGCAATATCAGCAGGATGCCTTGTATCCACTCATGTTTGAGTCTGCAACTATGTATAAGGAATTGGTTGATTCGGTTGCAAAATACACCGATAAGCCAACTGGCTACTTAGAGTGCGGATCTTACGTAATTGGCGGTGACGCTGCAGATAACGAGCACGTAAACGAGTTGCTAAACTTGCAGCACCGTTACGGACGTAGAGCTGAGCATATTTCTGTGAGTAAGCTTCGCGAAATTGAACCTGCGCTTTCACCGACGATTGCAGGCGCTGTAAGCGTTCCGGATGATCATCAGATTAATCCTCGTCAGTTTACTGCAGCAATGATTGATGCACTTGAAAAGCGTGGTGTTGTTATTGAGCGTCGCGCAAGCACTCCAGACGATTTGGGTCCAGACACGGTTTTGGCATCTGGTTTGGGTGCTAAGGAAATGCTTCCTCAGCTCAAGCTTCGCGCTGTGTGGGGCGACATGATTCGTATGACTATTCCAGAGCCTTTGCGTCCAATTTTGAGCTCTGTAGTTCGTGGATTTGTGCATGACCGCCCAGTGTATTTGGTGCCTCGCGCTAAGGAAACAGGCGAGCTTGTGCTCGGCGCTACTTCTCGCGAAGACGACCGCGATATTCCAAAGGTTGGCGGTGTGCTCGACTTGCTTCGTGATGCTGCAAGCGTACTTCCTGGCATTCAGGAATG
This sequence comes from Gardnerella lacydonensis, assembly GCF_048545055.1. NCBI lineage: Bacteria > Bacillati > Actinomycetota > Actinomycetes > Bifidobacteriales > Bifidobacteriaceae > Gardnerella > Gardnerella lacydonensis. The sequence continues at coordinate 52,803 of NZ_JBKQXT010000006.1, read as the reverse complement.
CTCGATTACTGAGGTTACCGCTGGTGGTCGCCCTGGAACTCCAGACGATTTACCATTCATTGGCATTGATCCTAAGACGCATACAACGATTTCCACCGGTTACTTCCGCCACGGCATTTTGCTCACAGCTTTGGGTTCGTCTTTGACTACAAAGCTTGTGCTTGAGCAAGAGTTGACTGAGAAGGAAAAGGGCTTCTTGGAGAGCTGCAATCCTGCTCGCTTCTAGTGACGCAAGTTTCTAGAAACGCAAGTTTTAATAGACGTTAATAAAGGTTGAATTATGCAAATCGTCGTCAATGGTGAAACCACTCAAGTGAAAGATAACTTGACTATTGCCCAACTTGTTGCACAACTCTACGGATCTGACTCAGGTTTTGGCATTGCGGTCGCCATTGGCGACGATGTGCTTAAGCGCGCACAATGGGAATCAACCATCATCTGCGATGGGGATAAAATCGAAATTCTCAGCGCGGTTCAGGGCGGCTGATCCACAATAGGCGGATGACGCTAAATAATTTGAGTATAGTTTCAAAAAATTTATATAAAAGGCTTAAAATGACGGAAAATATAGAAAATAATGAAGAAAATGTCGATACTTGGCAGCTTTGCGGTAAGACCTTACACTCAAGGCTTTTGCTTGGCACTGGCGGCATGACAAGCATTGACATTATGGAAAAGTCACTTGTTGCTTCAGGCGCGGAAGTAGCAACTGTTGCTTTGCGCCGTCACGCAAAAACTGGCGTGGATATTTACGGTATGTTGCAACGCCATAACATTAACGTTTTGCCAAATACTGCTGGTTGCAAAACTGCGCATGATGCTGTTCTTACAGCAAAAATGGCTCGTGAATCACTTGGAACTGATTGGATTAAGCTCGAAGTGATTGCAGACGACGATACTTTGCTCCCAGATACTCGCGAAGTTTTACTTGCTGCAGAAAAGCTAGTTGAAGAAGGATTTAGCGTTCTTTGCTACACGAATGACGACCCGATTGTGGCTCGTCGCCTTGTGTCACTTGGCGTGAAAGCTGTTATGCCAGGGGGTGCTCCAATTGGAACTGGACTTGGTATTTTGAATCCTCGAAATATTGAGCTGATTGTTCAAGAAAGCAAGGAAGCTGGCGTTCCTGTGATTTTGGATGCTGGCGTTGGCACTGCTTCCGATGTTGTTAAAGCTTTTGAAATTGGTTGCTCGGGCGTGCTTCTTGCAAGCGCTGTAACTCGCTGCCCAGATCCTGTAAAGATGGGTCGCGCAATGGCTGCTGCTGTTACTGCTGGAAAGCTTGCTCACGATGCTGGTCGTATTCCTAAGCGTGAGCATGCGCTCGCGTCTTCGCCTGTTGAAGGTCGCGCTTGGGCTGACGCAGTACTGTAAATTTTGTACTGTAATTGATTCAGCATATTCAGCATGACGATTAATAAGATTTATGACAACCTGCAGGAGCTTGAGGCGGAACGCACTTGCCGCCACTTGCTCCTGCCAGGCTTTACGCATGAACATCAGCAGTTACTTCGCGATGCGAAAATCTGCATGGTTGGGGCAGGTGGACTTGGTTCGCCGTGCTTGCTTTCGCTTGCTGCTGCAGGAGTTGGTGAAATCACGATTTGTGACGACGATGTTGTAGAGCTTTCTAATTTGCAAAGGCAGACTTTATACACTGTGGACCAGTGTGGCAAGTCGAAAGCGCAGCTTGCAGCTAAGCGCTTGCAGGCATTATCTCCAGGTTTAAAAATCAACCTTGTAAATAGATTTAATGAAGACAACGCAAAACAACTTGTAGAAAATCACGACTTAATAATTGATGGTTGTGATAATTTTGCTACGCGCTTTTTGATTGCGGATGCTGCTTGGAATGCTGGCACGCCAGAAATTTATGGCTCAGTTCTTTATTATGAAGGTCAAGTAAGCGTTTTTGTGCCAGGAAAAGGACCTACTTTGCGTGACTTGTATGCTTGCCCTCCGCCTAAAGAAAAAGTGCCAAAATCGGCTGTATTAGGCGCAACTGCAGCTATTGTTGGCGCAATGATGGCAACGGAAGCAATCAAGATTATAACTGGTATAGGAAAGCCGCTTATTGGGGTTTTGGCGCGATATAACGCCATTGATAACTCGCTTCGACATTTTAGATTTGCGTGAACTTTGCGAAAAGTCACAAAAGTTGAGTGGAGTAGTATTAAGTTTTTGCGAAACGCGCACCAAAATATTTGACTTTAATAACTTGAGTGTGTTAGACTCAAGTTTTGTAAAAAGAAAAAGTGGCTAGTCGCAAGGCTGGCTGCCAAGAATTTGAGTACATAGATTAAAAGGTACATAGATAAAGATAGCTAGGAGATATTATGGGACGCGCAGTAGGTATTGATTTAGGAACAACGAACTCCTGCATTGCAACACTAGAAGGCGGAAGCCCAACAGTTATTGTTAACGCTGAAGGTGCACGTACAACGCCATCCGTGGTGGCATTCAGCAAGTCGGGCGAAATCTTGGTTGGCGAAGTTGCTAAGCGTCAGGCAGTTACAAACGTTGATCGCACGATTAGCTCTGTAAAGCGCCACATGGGCACTGATTGGTCTGTTGAAATCGACGGCAAGAAGTGGACTCCACAAGAGATTTCCGCACAGGTTTTAATGAAGTTGAAGCGCGATGCTGAAGCCTACCTTGGTGAGCCAGTAACCGATGCTGTTATTACATGCCCAGCTTACTTCAACGATGCACAGCGTCAGGCAACTAAGGATGCAGGTAAGATTGCAGGCTTGAACGTGCTGCGTATTATTAACGAACCAACTGCTGCAGCTTTGGCTTACGGTCTTGAAAAGGGCAAGGAAGACGAGCGCATTTTGGTATTCGATTTGGGCGGCGGTACTTTCGATGTGTCCTTGCTTGAGATTGGTAAGGATGATGACGGCTTCTCCACAATTCAGGTGCAGGCGACTAACGGCGATAACCACTTGGGTGGCGATGATTGGGATCAGAAGATTATCGACTGGCTTGTTGGCGAAGTTAAGAACAAGTATGGCGTTGATTTGAGCAAGGATAAGATTGCTTTGCAGCGCTTGAAGGAAGCTGCTGAGCAAGCAAAGAAGGAGCTTAGCTCTTCTACTTCTACCTCAATTTCTATGCAGTACTTGGCAATGACTCAAGACGGAACTCCAGTGCATTTGGATGAGACTTTGACTCGTGCTCACTTTGAGGAAATGACATCCGACTTGCTCGGTCGCTGCCGTACGCCATTTAACAACGTGCTTTCCGACGCTGGCATCTCCGTAAGCCAGATTGATCACGTAGTGCTTGTTGGTGGTTCAACTCGTATGCCAGCCGTCAAGGAGCTTGTAAAGGAGCTTACGGGCGGTAAGGAAGCTAACCAGTCTGTGAACCCAGATGAGGTTGTGGCTGTTGGTGCAGCCGTACAGTCGGGCGTTATTAAGGGAGACCGCAAAGACGTTCTGCTTATTGATGTAACTCCACTTTCCTTGGGTATTGAAACCAAGGGTGGAATTATGACAAAGCTTATTGAGCGTAATACTGCAATCCCAACTAAGCGATCCGAAGTGTTCTCTACTGCAGAAGACAATCAGCCATCCGTGTTGATTCAGGTTTACCAGGGTGAACGTGAGTTTGCTCGCGACAACAAGCCTCTCGGTACTTTTGAGTTGACTGGTATTGCTCCAGCCCCTCGTGGTGTTCCTCAGATTGAAGTTACTTTCGATATTGATGCTAATGGCATTGTGCACGTTTCCGCTAAGGATAAGGGCACTGGTAAGGAACAGTCCATGACGATTACTGGCGGTTCTGGTTTGCCAAAGGACGAGATTGACCGCATGGTTAAGGAAGCTGAAGCTCACGAAGCTGAAGATAAGAAGCGTAAGGAAGAAGCGGATACTCGCAACCAGGCAGAATCCTTCGCTTACCAGACTGAAAAGCTTGTTAACGACAATAAGGATAAGCTTTCCGACGAAATCTCCAAGGAAGTTACCGAAAAGGTGAATGCTTTGAAGGAAGCTTTGAAGGGCGATGATATTGAGAAGATTAAGTCTGCTCAGAGCGAGCTTATGACTTCTGCTCAAAAGATCGGTCAGCAGCTTTACGCTCAGCAGGGTGCTGCTGGCGCACAGGCTGGCGCCGCTGGAACTGCTGGTTCTGCATCTGACGCAAATGCTGGCGCTGGATCTTCTGCAAAAGATGACGACGTGGTTGACGCCGAAGTGGTGGACGACGACAAGGACGATAAGGACAACAAGTAATGTCCGAGTTTAACGCCAACGACTACTTGAGCGGATTGGAAGATGTGCCTTCGGATGCTGGCGATTTGGAAGAATCGTCAAATCCAGCTGATTCTGCTAGTGCAGCCTCGTCTAATGAGCATGTGGATGCATCACAAAACGAAGCACAAGACGCAGCTGCTCATGAGGCAAAGCATGCGGCGACGCAAGATACGTCAACACAAGATGTAGGCGCTAATGCAAGTGCCGATGCGGAAAAGTCGCCAGCAACCGATGATGAAGCCAACGCTAGTAAGTCTCAAGAAAATAATGATTCTTCAGACACGCAAAGCAACGAAGAAGAAGATTCTTTAACGCCTCTTGGCAAAGCCAAAAAAGAGGCGGCGGAGTATTTGGAAGCGTTGCAACGCGAGCGAGCAGAGTTCATAAACTTCCGCAACCGTGCTTCTAAAGAGCAAGATCGATTCCGTCAACATGGAATTATCGATGTTTTAACGGCTTTGCTACCTGCTTTAGATGATATTGATCGTATTCGTGAACATAGCGATATGGACGATTCATTTAAAGCCGTTGCTGCAAAGTTAGACAAAGCATTTGAGAAATTCGGCGTTGAAAAGTTCGGCGAAAAGGGCGAAGAATTTGACCCGACTAAGCACGATGCGATTCTGCATAAGCCAGATCCAGATGCTACAAAAGACACAGTAGATGTTGTTGTAGAAGCAGGATACAGGATTGGAGATCGAGTGATTCGCGCAGCTAGAGTGGTTGTTGCATCGCCAGCAAGCTCGTGAAACACGCTGTGAAACATTCGTATGGTTTGTATGTAACGCAATAAAACGCAGTTACCGACTTGCGAAGAATCCCATAAAAACTTACTCGTGCTGGTTTAAAACGTTTAAAACACTGTTTAAAAACGCAAAACCAACACGAGTAGGTTTGTATTTAAGGTTTATATATATAAATGTTATGCCAATGTGCTCGAAACATAAGAAGGAGGCACAAATGGCTGAAAATGAATGGTTAGCCAAAGATTTCTACAAAGTGCTCGGTGTCTCCAAAGATGCCGACGAAGACACAATCACAAAAGCATACAGAAAACTAGCTAGAAAATATCATCCTGATTTAAACAAAACAAAAGAAGCGGAAGAAAAATTCAAAGACGTGTCCGAAGCGTATGACGTGTTGAAAGATAAGCAAACACGTCAGCGTTACGATGCGATACGCCAATTTGGAGCGGGCGGAGCAAGATTCGCTGGAGGCTCTGGAGCAGGCGGATTCGACGCAAGTGGATTCAGTGATATATTCTCATCGATGTTCGGAGGCGCAAATGGGTCTCGCGTGCGATTCTCCACAAGCGGAGCTGGGCCAGACATGGGAAACATATTCTCCATGTTCACGGGAGGCGCAGGAGCGCAATCTTCACAAGGATTTGGAGGAAGTGGCTTTAATAGTGGTGCAGAATATGGTCAATATGGTCAGTATGGTCAATCTGCTCCACAAAATTCGCCTGAACGCGGTGAAGACATTACAACTTCAATCAAACTAACATTTAAACAAGCATTCAAAGGTGCTACGGTTTCGCTTCGATCGGGCGGAGAGTCGTTCAAAACTCATATTCCAGCAGGAGTAAAAGATGGGCAAAAAATCCGCTTAAAGTCCAAGGGCAAGCCAGGGAAGTTTGGTGGAGAAGCTGGAGATATGTACTTACAAGTGCAGGTAGAAAAAACCGATAATTTTTCTATACGCGGCTGTGATCTAGTGGCAAATCTTCCGCTTACACTAGATGAGGCTGTTCGCGGAGCAAAAGTCACGCTTAAAAACCTAGATGGTAAACCAGTAGTGTTTAAAGTGCCAGCTGGAACATCTAGCGGTAGCGAAGTACGTGTAGAAGGCGAAGGTGTGCCAGGTAAAAATGGAGCCTTTGTAGGAATCGTACAAATACAAATACCAAAGCGATCGGGCATGATGATAAAGCGTGCTGCAAAAGAATTCAACAAGGCATGCGGAGAATCATATGAGCAAGAAGTGCACGATTTGCGCGCATAGCAACAAATCGCTTAGCGCATGCGTGTAGAAAGGAAAAGTCATGGTTAGGTTGGAGCGCCAAACTAAAGCATTGTACGAAATGTGTGCAGTGGCGTTAGTGCGTGGAAGCGCAACTCTTGATGGCGCAGATGAAGTCGGCTTTAAAATCGACATGCCGATTTTTACAGTAAGTCACGTAGCCAACCTAACCGACACTCATCCACAAACACTAAGACAGTACGACAGGCTGCGCTTGATTATGCCACAGCGTACAGAAGGTGGAGCTAGAAGATACTCTCTTAGAGACATAGATAGACTTGTGCAAACGCAAAAACTAAGCCAAGAAGATGGAGTGAATCTTGCTGGAATAATGCGTATTTTGGCTTTGCAAGAAGAAAATCGCCAGCTTAAAAGACAAGTAAGACACTTGATTGAAGAAGCCAATTGCGCTGAACGAAATATTTTTACTGCGACTGTAGATGGGAATATTGTAGAAGTTCAAAGGTCACAAAGCGCAAAGGATTGGCGACGCGATATCCGTGTTCAACAGCGCGCATTGCCATCATCGTATAATAAACATTCTCACTCGCAAGATGATACTCAATACAACAATTGTGATTATGATGATTTAAACGACGATAAGTCTGTTGTTTTGTGGCGAGCATTCAGAATATAGCAATGTAGCAGTCTAACATTAGTTTAGATATTATTAAATACTAATCAAATGTTTAAATATAAAATGTAAATATAAAATATAAATATTGCATATGTAAAGCGACAAAACAAAAGGGTATTGATGGCAATAAACACAACAGCAGCGCAAAACACCACAAATCACAAGCTTTCCGCAGTCTTTTGGGATATGGACGGCACGTTAATTGATTCGGAACCGTATTGGCATGATGCTGAAATCCAAATCGCAAAAGAACATGGTGGCGAATGGAGCGAAGAATTAGCTTGGCAGTATTCTGGTGGATCTTTAAAAGACGTTGCTGAAGCCATGATTGCTCGCGGAACAAAAATGGGCGTTGAAGAAATCGGCAACGCGATGGTGGATTATGTGGCGCAAAAAGAGCAGATAGAGGTTCCATGGGTGCCAGACGTTCTGAATCTCTTACAAAAATTAGCGGATGCAGGAATCCCTTCGATTCTAGTGAGCAATTCGCCAAGGCGCCTTGTTGAAAACATTGTGAACCATGCGCCAAAAGGTGCGTTTGCAGGATATATTTGCGGAGACGATGGATATGCTACAAAGCCAAGCCCCGAGCCATATTTAGCAGCAGGGAAACTGCTTGGTATTAGCGCGCAAAACATGAAGTATTGCATCGCCATTGAGGATTCGTTTGCAGGGTTAAAGTCGGCTGCGGCTTCGGGGGCGACGACTCTTGCACAAACAGCGTACTCGAATCTAGACGTAAGCAACGGACCGCAATTCGCTGATATACATGGATATGAAGACGTTACGCCTCAAACGTTTGAGCGCTACATTATTGCGCGAATCGACGACTTCGAGCTGCATAATGCGCGAGAAGTCACCTCGATTCGCTGAGCCGCTTAAATGTAAAGTCCAGTGGACTTTACATGCGGCGAAGGAGTGAGCGCGGCTAATCCGCGCGAGCGTAGAAACACCCAGCCCTCGCGCAACAGTAAACAGTAAATATGAAATGTCGTTCGCGCGGTCTAAGCGCGCGAACGCACTACGATATTACAGAATCACGTAGATTAATCGCCGCCAGCAGCGCCTTCTTGAGTCTCTGATCCAGTGTATCCATATTGCGACCCTGCCGAGCCAGATACTCCAGACGAATCGCGCTCAGACTGACCAGACTCTCCCGAACCAAGCCCAGATCCATAAGATCCTTCGGACGCGCGTGAAGAGTCGCCAGCAGCCGCGCCTGCAGAATCTGAAGGCTTATTTTCTGTCCTATCTACTTTATCCTTATTTTCCTTATAAGGCTCTTTATCGTCAGAAGCTCTATCCGAGTAGTCGTATTCCGAAGTATGCCTATTGCCGCCAAGTCCCCACTTGCCATCTTCGCCACCAATTTTGCCGTTATCCTTAGCTTCTGGGAACTTCTCGGTAGGCATTCCAGTAAGCGCGTGACGCATATACTTTGTAAACAAGTGCGCAGAATACCCAACACCGCCTGGATAACCGCGGAAAGACGGAACAGGCTGAGGATTTCCCTGCGCATTCGGATACCATATAGCAAACACGGTTACAACACTAGGAGTAAAACCAACAAAGCTGCATGCAGTCTCATCGTTTGCGGTACCAGACTTTCCAGCTATAGGTTTGCCAACACCCCTAGCTTCCGTAGAAGTACCATATTGCACAACGCCTTGCAGAGCTTTAGTGGTAAGAGCCATGTCTGTTGGAGAAAACACTTGTCGTCCAGATGTTGGAGCTCTATAAAATTCTTTACCATCTGGATTCTTAACGCTAGCAACAATATGAATATCTGGTCTACGTCCCTGATTTGCTATCGTAGAATAGGCTCGCGCAATTTCGCTAACATGCACAGGGTCGTTGCCCAACACTGTGAACGGATTTTCGCCATTAATCCTCTTAGGATCCAAGCCAGCCGTAACAGCAGTATGAGCCACAGCCCTACGCCCAAGCTTTTGCTGCAAAGACATAAACGGCGTGTTCACAGAGTTTGCTGTTGCTTTATAAAGGTTGATTGTTCCCCAATTAGTGTTTGCATAGTTGTTAACAGGCTTATCTATGCCTTCAAACTTTAGGTTAGAATTTCCATTAAACAGTGTATTAAGACTTGTTCCAGCCTGAATAGCTCCAATTAAAGCGAATGGCTTCATGGTACTTCCAGGCTCATAAAGGGCTTGAGTAGCATTATTAAGCGGTTTAGAAAGATAGTCATCGCCAGCATAAACGGATATGATTGACCCGTCTTTAGGATTTACACTCATTCCACCTACTTGCAACCCAGCTGGAGCGATTCCGCGACCACCCATAGCAGGGCTTGCCACACTAAACATTAAATCCTGCTTAGCTTTGTCGATTGTTGTAACAATACGATATCCGCCAGTATCAAGGTCTTCCTTTGTAAAAGCTCCGCTTTGAGTAAGCTCGCTGCGAACCATGTTAAGCAAATAACCTTGAGGTCCTGAATAAACGTTTTGCTTAGTCTGATTAATGGTTTGTGGCATTTTAGCGCTTTTATATTCTGCGTCAGTAATGTACTTGTCTTCACGCATAATCCTAAGAACGCGCTTGAATCGCATATTCGCTTCTTTAGGCATGATTGCAGGATCCCAGCTGCTTGGTGCAGGGATTATTCCAGCCAGCATTGCTGCTTGAGATAGTGTAAGATCCTTTGCTTCTACACCAAAGTACGCTTTTGCTGCCGCCTGAATTCCATACGCTCCGCGACCAAGATAAATAGTGTTCATATAGTTACATAGCACAGTGTTTTTATCTTGTGTTTGCGCGATTTTTAGAGCTAGAATCGCCTCATGAAGCTTGCCTAAATACGTTTTTGTTTCACCAAGATAGTAGCGTTCTGCATACTGTTGTGTGATTGTGGACCCGCCCCAGCGTCCTTTAGAAGTTACGTTGTGAATTATTGCGCGTCCAATTCCTTTAAAATCAATTCCACCGTCTTTGTAGAACGATCTGTTTTCGCTTGCGACTATCGCGTTGCCAACATATGGTTTTAGCGCAGAGCAACTTATGATTTCTCGATTTTGTTCCGCAAAACTACCGATTTCTGTTTTTCCGTCTGCGTAGTACACCTTGGTTTTGTCTGCCATTGCAATCTTATCTGGCTGCGGAATGTCGGTGTTCACATACATAACCGCAAATACGAGTGTGCCAAGGATTATTGGCGTAAAAATTATGATTAATGCCCAAAATAGGATTGGATGTTTTGTTCGCCACGTGTCGCGGATTCTTTTGTGTCTTCTTCCTTGACGCCTCTGCCTTGTTGCGCTTGGTCTGGCTGTTCCAGTTCTGGCGTTTGCGCGTCGTCTTTCCTCTGCAGAAGTCGCGCTTCTTACAGTGCGTCCTGTATTAGAAGAGTGCGAATTTTGTCCATTACTATTTGCAACCATATAATCCAAGTTAGCGCTTGGCGAGGAATTTTAATCATATGTAATATCATGTGTAATATTTGTAAAAGCTAGTATTATAAAAGTGTGTTAGTGCAGCATGATTATATGCTGCTGTTTTTGGGCAAGGAGTTTATATGAGTATCCGCGTTGCCATTGCCGGTGTTGGCAATTGTGCTTCGTCGTTGGTTCAAGGCGTTGAATACTACAAAAATGCCAATGATGGCGATAAAATTCCAGGATTAATGCATGCTGTTTTTGGGCAATATCGCGTGCGAGATATTGAGTTTGTAGCAGCTTTTGATGTTGACGCTTTAAAAGTGGGCCATGACTTAAGCGAGGCGATTTATGCTTCGCAAAACAACACGATTCGCTTTGCAGACGTGCCTAATCTTGGTGTTAAAGTGCAGCGTGGCCCTACTTACGATGGTTTGGGCGACTATTATAAGCAGATGATTGACGAATCCGAAGAAGAACCTGTGGATGTTGCCGCGGTTTTGCGCGATTTGCATGTAGACGTGCTTGTGTCTTACTTGCCAGTAGGCTCCGAGCAGGCAGACAAGGCTTATGCTACGGCGGCTATGGAAGCTGGATGCGCGTTTGTGAATTGCCTTCCTGTTTTTATTGCTTCCGACCCAGTTTGGGCGCAAAAGTTCCGCGATGCAGGCGTTCCGATTATTGGCGACGATATTAAAAGCCAGGTTGGAGCTACGATTACGCACCGCGTTATGGCGCGACTTTTTGAAGATAGAGGAGTGCGTTTGGATCGCACTTACCAGTTGAACGTTGGCGGAAACATGGACTTTATGAACATGTTGCAGCGCTCTAGGCTTGAGTCGAAGAAGATTTCTAAGACGCGCGCGGTTACTTCGATTGTTCCGCACGATATGGATGATCACAACGTGCACATTGGTCCTTCGGATTATGTTGCTTGGCTTGACGATCGCAAGTTTGCGTTTGTGCGCTTAGAGGGCACAACTTTTGGCGATGTTCCGCTTAGCTTAGAGTACAAGCTCGAAGTGTGGGATTCGCCTAATTCTGCAGGCATTGTTATAGACGCTGTGCGCGCGGCGAAGATTGCGTTGGATCGCAAGCTTTCGGGCCCGATTTTGGCTCCTAGCTCCTACTTTATGAAGTCGCCAGCTGTTCAGCATGAAGATAGCGAGGCGCGCGAACTCGTTGAGTGCTATATTGCTGGAGATGTTGAGGCAGATGAGTCGCAGCTTAATGCAGATGTTGAGGCTGCAAAAGAACATGGTAAAAGCGTGTGGCGCGCCTAGCAATGCGCCTAATGGTGCGGAAGCTTGCGACTTGCGCTCGACTTGTAGCCAAAATCGTGTAATATAGGTAGAGCCTCCGCGTGGCACTACGTCACCCAATCCCCCCAGGGCAGGAATGCAGCAAGGGTAAGTGGCCTCTGGTGGGTGCGCGGGGGTTTTCTTATATAAAGTTTGTTAGATTTGTCTCGCTCATGAGACATTTGTAACGTTTTTTGACTGATTTTCGTTAGATTTGTCTCGCTCGTGATGCAAATATAACGCAAGCGATATTACCCATTTGTTGTTGCGCGAGGGCTGGGTGTTTCTACGCTCGCGCGCTGTAACGCGCGAGCGATACGCTTCATCCGCTGCGAAAAATCTCGAATCTCCACCACATTTGGCGTAATCTACATAACCCTGTAGCGAGTGGAGTGTTGTTTGATAAAATGCTTGGTATGAGTCTATTTGAAGGCAGCAAGATTAGCGATGGCAGCGACGACAGTGATAATAGCCAAATTAGCGGCATTGGTGAAAATATCAAAAATAGTAAAAATTCTCAAAGCAGCGAGGCTAATCAAGATATTTCTAAGCTCGATCCGCTGATGAATCGTCCTAGAATATCAACAATAGCTTTGTGTGCGCTGTGTGCTGTTCTTTTTGTATCTTTTGCATCAATCATGTGGATTCTAGCCGTTAGAACCGCAATAGGTCAGTCGTATGAAGAAATGGTGATTAGTACTTTTGGATATAGTGCCATTCCGTCGTGGCTGTCTGTTGTACTAACTCCGCTTAGAAGTTCCATACTCGTTATAGTCTTATCTGCCTTGATTTGCGCTGCGGCAGCAATAATATCAATCATAAGAAAACGCTGGTGGCTGATTGCGCAATGCGCTGTAATACTAGTTTTATCTCTAGCTGCAGAGCCTCTAAAACGTGTGCTTCCTCGTCCGATCCTAGTAAATGTAGCAACGCTTGCAAAAAATTCCGCTCCGTCTGGTCACATGCTGCTAATGGCGGCTGCGTGCGCGTTGCTTGTTTGCGCTGTAAGTCGCGCTTTTAGAGCATGGGTTGCACTTGGCTCAGCAATAATCACATTTCTGCTTGCCATAGCTCTTTTGGGAGGCAGATGGCACAGACCGGCAGACGTTATGATATCCGTACTCATAGTTGGTGCTGTAACGTCAACAGTGTTGATTTTTACAAGATCATCTGGAATGGACGTGCCAGGTTCAAGAAGATCATCTATAAGCGTGCAAATCGTTGGAAGCGCAATGATCACAATGGGAATAATCTGCCTAACTTACTGTTCGTACATGATTTACCAGATTATGCCAGGAATAGATTTAGGCGCAAAATGGGCTATAGGAGTAGCGCACTCTTCCTCATATTGGGCTGTAGCAGGAGTGTGTAGCTTGACTTTCGGCGTTTTGATGGTTCTTAGACAATCCAGTGCAGCTCCTTTAAGTAGGCTCGGATTAGTTGGTGCTCCGCCTACTCCTCCTTCAAAAAGCGAAGTTCCAAAACGTCAAGATGAGGACGATTTATTGTTAAGATTATCGTCTAATTGAATAAAAAATAAGTAAAGTGGTATATATAGGAGTATATGCTGATATTTCGCAAAGTTTGATTTTGTTGATTTTGTTGAATATGAAACGCGTATTGCGTTAGAGTTTGCGTGGATTGAGTAGTAAAAGCGCGGAATATGCATACAAAATGCATCTGTACGAAAGGAGAGCGTATGACAGAGCAGAACAAGCTTGTCATTGTGGAGTCTCCCACTAAAGCGCGTAAAATAGGCGGATATCTTGGAAGCGGATACACTGTTATGGCATCCGTTGGCCACATTCGTGATTTAGCACAGCCAAGTCAGGTGCCAGCTGCTAAAAAGGCAGAATTTGGCAAGTTTGGCGTAGATGTAAACAATGGTTTTGAGCCATACTATGTTGTTGGCGCAGATAAAAAGAAAACAGTTTCGGATTTAAAGGCTGCGCTCGCAAAGTCGGGCGAATTGTTCCTCGCAACTGATGAGGACCGCGAAGGAGAAGCGATTGCGTGGCATCTTGTGCAAGCACTTAAGCCAAAAGTGCCAGTAAAGCGCATGGTGTTTCACGAGATTACAAAAGATGCGATTCAAGCTTCGCTTGCTAACACGCGAAACGTTGACGACCATATGGTTGATGCTCAAGAAACACGCCGCGTGTTGGATAGATTGTACGGCTACGAGCTTTCGCCAGTTTTGTGGCGTAAAGTTGGGCCGGGTCTTTCTGCTGGGCGAGTGCAATCTGTTGCAACGCGTTTGATTGTTGAGCGCGAGCGCGAGCGAATGGCGTTTAGGAAGGCGAGCTATTGGGATGTTTGCGCAGATCTGAGCGCCAATGGCGTTGATTTCCAAGCGCGAATGACGGCTCTAAATGGCAATCGTTTGGCTGCTTCTAAAGATTTTAATTCGCTTGGAGAGCTTCAAAAAACTAAGGGTGAATCTGCTTTAGCGCACTATTTGAACGAGGCGGATGCTTGTGCGATTGCACAAAGCCTTGGCACGGCTGATTTTGTTGTGAGCTCAATGGACACTAAGCCGTATCGCCGCCGCCCATTGCCTCCGTTTACAACTTCTACTCTTCAGCAGACTGCTGGAAACCGCTTGTCGATGAGTTCTCGCCAAACTATGCGTGCGGCTCAATCTTTGTACGAAAACGGTTACATAACCTACATGCGTACTGATTCTGTAACGCTTTCTAAAGAGGCGATTTTTGCGGCTCGAGATTGCGTTAAGTCTAGTTTTGGAGACGAGTATTTAGCGGATTCTCCAAAACAGTATGCTACGACTTCTGCAGGCGCTCAGGAAGCGCACGAGTGTATTCGTCCTGCTGGATCTACGTTTAGAAATCCTGCGGATTTGGCTGGTGTTCTCCCTGCCGATCAGCTTAAACTTTACACGCTTATTTGGCAGCGCACTCTTGCTTCTCAAATGGCGGATGCTACTGGTTTTACAGCTACAGTTAAGCTAGATGCTTCGGCTGGCAGCTTTGGAACGGCTAATTTCCAAGCTTCTGGAACCGTGATTGAGTTTGCTGGATTTATGAAGGTGTTTGGCGGATTTAGCGAAGACGAGCAGTCTAAGGCTTTGCCTCCTATGGCTAATGGCGATGTTCTTAAAGCTTTGCAAGTTAGCGCGGATGGTCATGAAACTCAGCCGCCAGCTCGCTACACGGAAGCGTCTTTAGTTAAAACGCTGGAAGCTAAGGAGATTGGTAGGCCGTCTACTTACGCTAGCATTATTTCCACGATTATTGACCGCGGATACGTGTATGAGCGTGGGCGTGCGTTGATTCCAAGCTGGCTTGCTTTTGCTGTTATTAAGCTTTTGGAAACTAATTTCCCAACTTACGTTGACTATGCGTTTACGGCGGACATGGAAAATGGTTTGGACCGCATCGCACATGGCGAGGAAGCTGGTAAAGATTGGCTTTACAAGTTTTACTTTGGAGATAACGGTGCGGTTGCTGGCGACTTTGCAATGCATGAAGGTTTGCAAAAACAAGTTGATCAGCTTGGCGAGATTGACGCTAGAGAAATCAACACGATTGATATTGGCGGCGGATTGCACGTGCGCGTAGGAAGATACGGCCCGTATTTGGAAGATACGAAGAATCTAGACGAAGAGGGCAATGCGCGCAGAGCTTCGATTCCAAGCACTTTGGCTCCAGACGAGTTGACTGAGCAAGTTGCACGAGATTTGATTGAGAACAACTCTGACGGTCCGCGCGTTTTGGGTACGGATCCGCAAACTGGAGGCAGTGTAGAAGTTAGGAACGGGCGTTTTGGAGCGTACGTTGCTCTTGTTGAAGCCTCGGATGAGGATGGGTCGCAAGCAGCCGACGATTCTGCTAAAACTGGCGCAAAGTCTTCTGCAAAATCTAAAAAGTCTGCTAAAGCTAAGCCAAAAATGGCGTCTTTGTTTAAAACAATGGACCCTGCGACAATAACTTTGCAAGATGCTTTGCGACTTTTGAATTTGCCTCGATTGGTTGGCGTTGTGGAAGAAGTTGATGAGCAAGGCGAAGTAAAGCGCGCGAAGATTGAGGCGAATAATGGTCGATATGGACCTTATTTGACTAAGACTTACGAGCGCGCGGATGCTGGCGATTCGGCTGTGGATGCCAAGCCAGACAATCGTTCGCTTGCAAGCGAAGACGCGATTTTTAGTGTGACTTTAGACGAAGCCAAGGAGCTTTTTGCTCAACCGAAGTATGCAAAGCGCACTCGCGGAGCCGCAAAACCGCCGCTTAGGGAGCTTGGAGAAGATCCAGAAAGCGGCAAAGCAGTGGTAATTAAAGACGGCTTCTACGGAGCTTATATTACAGACGGCGTTACGAATCGCACGCTTCCAAAGCAGTACACGCCTGAGTCGATTGAGCCGCAGGTGGCGTTTGAGCTTTTGGCGCAAAAACGCGCGGCTGGACCTGTAAAGCGCAAGAGAACTGCTGCAAAGAAGACGGCAACAAAGAAGACGGCCGCTAAGAAAACGGCCGCTAAAAAGCCTGCTGCAAAAAAGAGCACAGCAAAAAAGTCCACGTCTAAAGGCAAGTAAACCTGGTAGAGGTATGTAAAAATGGCTATAGGTCTTAAAAACAGCGGGCTTAGCGGTTTAAACAAAGGTCTTTTTATATCTTTTGAAGGTATAGACGGCGTTGGGAAAACCACGCAAGTTGAGGCTTTGCGTGATTTTTTGCAAGCACGCGGACTTGAGGTTGTTGTAACGAGAGAGCCTGGCGGAACACCGTTGGGCGAACAGTTGCGCAACATTCTTCTACACGGCGGAGCGATTTCTGCGCGCACCGAGGCGCTTCTGTTTGCTGCGGATCGCGCTCAACATGCTGCGCAAATCATCATCCCAGCCTTGCGGCGCGGTGCGGTGGTTATAACGGACCGTTACATTGACTCATCGCTAGCGTATCAGTCTGGGGGGCGCGAGCTCACCATGCAAGATGTGCGTGATTTAAGCGAGTGGGCATCTAATTGCCTTTGGCCAAATCGCACGTATTTGCTAGATATGAGCGAGAAAGATGCTGCTGTGCGATTGCATGGGCAAGCGGATCGCATGGAAAGCGCGGGGCTTGATTTTGCGCGCCGCACGCGTGAAGCGTTCTTAGATCTTGCTAAACAAAATGCGCAAAGATTTTGCGTTTTAGACGCCACTTTGCCAGCTTGCGACTTATCGAAGTTGATTGCTAAAGACATGTGCAAGTTGATGGATAATGCTGGCGCGCGTGACGAAAAATCGCCAGAAGCCCCAGAAAATCAAGGATTTTAGGATTTTAGGACTATAGGATTTTAGCAATGGACGTTTGGGAATCGGTAGTTGGTCAAGCGCAAGTTGTTGAACGCCTTAAAAAAGTAGCGCAAGGCGATTCAAGCAAAATTGCGCAATCATGGCTTATTTGCGGATCTACTGGATTCGGGTGTGCAAAAGTGGCAAGAGCGTTTGCAGCGGCATTGCAATCGAGCGGAAAAATCGCCAGCAACCGCGCCGCCGAAAACTCCGCCACTCAAATAAACACTCAAATAAACACAGATAAAATCGCAAGTGAAGTATTAGCTGGAACAAGCCCAGACGTAAACATTTTAAGCACGGACAAAGTTACAGTAAGCATTGACGAAGTGCGCGAACTCGTATCAATATCCGAGCAAATGCCAAGTGTTGCACCGTGGCGAATCATAATAATCGAAGACGTTGGGCGCATGCTTGAGCGCACAACAAACGTTTTGCTAAAAGAAATCGAAGAGCCAGCACCTCGCACAATATGGATTCTTTGCGCGGCAAGCGCGGCAGATGTTTTGCCAACAATTCGTTCTAGGTCTCAAATAGTGAATTTGGCTCAACCAAGCGACCAAGATGTGCAAGAATACGTGCAACAAAGCGCACACATTGATGCAAAAACGGCGGCAAGCGTGGCTCGCATAGCTCAAGGAAACGTTGATTTAGCAATGCTCTACGCTACAAGCGAGAGTGCTAGAAGCAGAAGAGAAGAGCTTGTTGCAGGCGTTTTGCGTCTTAGCAGCGCAATAGATGCTATTATGCTTGCACAAACGCTAATCGAAGACGCTAAAAGCCAGGCAGAAGACGAAGTGCAAAAGTCTGTTGAAGCTGAGCAAAGCGAGTTTTTGCGCATAAATGGCATTAAGCCAACAGATAAAATCCCACCTAAAATTCGTAGCGCATACAATGCGATTGGCAAAAAAGACGATGTTAAGCGCAAAGTCACTCGCGTAAGCAGAGACGTTTTAAACCGCGCAATAGATGCGATTTGCAGCGTGTACAGAGATGTGCTTGTTGTGCTAAACAATGCGCAATCGCAAACGCCACTTGTGAATCAAGAATTTAAAGCAGAGATTATGCAGCTTTCTAAAAAAAATACAGCAGAGCGCGCGCTTAAATGCCTGGACGCGCTTGCTGTGGCAAAAAAGCGGCTTGCTGGCAATGGAAACGCAACGCTTGTTTTTGAAGCACTTTTCTGCGCGCTTTGACTGAGCGCTTAGAGTGTTCTCACGTCTTTTCTTGGTGTTGTGCGAGGGCTGGGTGTTTCTTGTCTCACAACGCTCCGCCTATTATGTGTAGTCTGTTGTTGCGGTTGTTCCGTTTTGGCTTTGATTTTGTTTTTTGGGTTGAGGTTTGTTTGTAGGGTGAGTCATTGGATTATTTGGTATCGGCTGCCGCTCTTATATTGTTCGACCAAGAATCACCCAGCCCTCTTACGTGATTGAACAATTGCGTGGCTTTCACCGCCGAGATTCTCGATTTTTCTTGCTACTTCAGCGAATCACCATTTCATGCTGAGGTTCGCTTCATCCGCTGCGAAAAATCTCGAATCTCTACTGCACTTAGTGTAAAAACTTCCGCACTTTGTACCTGTTTTAGGTCAAATTTGGTACAAAATGCGGAAGTTTTTCTGCGAGCTTTTTAATTTTGTGTATTTGTGTAAAAATGAATTATTTTGTATAGTCACAGCGGTAGTAGATACTTAAATTATGAATATTTCTACAGATTTCACCACTATTCCAGACAACTTTGCAAAAGCTGCGCCGGAAGAAAACAAGATTAACGGCGTTCCAGTCGTGTCTTTTCCATTTTATGTAGACAAGTTGCCGGATTTTGTGCACTACTTGCATTGGCGATTTGTAGACGACGACGCTATACCAGTGTGCGGATTCCAGTGGATTCATTGGGTTGTGGCAAATGTTCCAGTGGAAGCGCTTATGTTTGACTTTAATGACTCGCGCGCTTTGCAAATTCCGCAAGACTTTTCGCGCACAATGCCAACCATGATTCCAGAAGTTGTACAAGGGCGAAACTCGCAAGCTAGCCGATTTGTGGGTTGCACAGACCCTGCAATTACAATGCGCTACAATGGCCCGCAGCCGCCAGACAAGGATCACGACTACATGCTAGAAGTGTTCGGCACGCAAAAGCCTCTTCCAAATCTTAAAGAAGGCTTCTATCTTAACGAAATGATGAATGAAATCAGGCATTACGATTCGTATGTAGACGTTAACGGATTATATTTGCGAGGAAAAGCTTAGAGTTTAGGCTTTAGAATTTAGGCTTTAGGCTTTATACGACTTCGTGCTGATTAGTCGCAAGCAGCTTATGACTATATATGCGTGCGTAAAATAGTCAAAAATAAGCAAAACTAATCTAAACAAACAAAATAATCAAAAAATAATCAAAAAATAATCAAAAATTAGAAAAATGAGGATGCAAATATGGCATGCACAACAATTTTAGTAGGACGCAAAGCGAGCTACGACGGATCCACGCTTATTGCGCGTAACGAAGACTCCGCAAATGGAGAGTTTAACCCAAAGCGTTTAGTAGTGGTAAAGCCGCAAGATCAGCCTCGCGTTTATAAGTCCGTGCTTAGCCACGTAACAGTAGAGCTTCCAGATAATCCAATGCAATACACAAGCGTGCCAAACGCAGACTTGCGCGAAGGAATTTGGGGAGAAGCTGGCGTTAACGAAGCAAACGTGGCAATGAGCGCAACTGAAACACTTACATCCAACGAGCGCGTGCTGGGCGCAGATCCAATGGTGGAGCTTAAAAAAGCGCGCGGTAAGGAAGGCGATGCTGATTATAAGCCAGAAGTGCCAGGCGGAATCGGCGAAGAAGACTTCTTAACGCTTGTTTTGCCTTATATTCGTAGCGCTCGCGAAGGCGTGGAGCGTTTGGGCGCGTTGCTAGAAAAATACGGCACATACGAGATGAACGGCGTTGCGTTCTCGGATGTAAACGAGATTTGGTGGATGGAAACTGTTGGCGGACACCACTGGATTGCTAAGCGCGTGCCAGACGAGGCGTATGTTGTTATGCCAAACCAGCTTGGAATTGACGAGTTCGATTTGGAAGACGCTTTGGGAGACCAAGAAGAGCATATGTGCTCGGCTGATTTGCTTGAGTTTATTGAAGAAAATCACTTGGATTTGTCGGTGGAAAACGCTTCGCCGTTTAACCCTCGCGATGCTTTCGGTTCTCATTCGGATGCCGATCACGTGTACAACACTCCTCGCGCATGGTTTATGGAGCGTTTCTTGAATCCGTATGACGAAGTGTGGGATGGTAAGGACGCCGACCATAAGCCAGATAGCAACGATATTCCTTGGGCTCGCCAGCCTGAACGCAAAGTCACAGTTGAGGATATTAAGTACGTTTTAAGCTCGCACTATCAGGGCACTGAGTATGATCCTTACGGCAAGCTTGGCGACGAGCATACTCGTCATCTTTTCCGCCCAATCGGCATTAATCGTCAAAGCGAGCTTGCTGTAATGCAAATCCGCCCTTACGTGCCAGAACCAATGCGCGCAATTCAGTGGATTACTTACGGTTCCAATCCTTTCAACTCTTTGATTCCGTTCTATCCGAACGTAAATCGCACTCCAAAGTATTTGGAAGATACGACTACTCGCGTAACAAGCGAAAACTTCTATTGGGAGAATCGCATTATTGCAGCTCTTGCGGATGCTGCTTTTAACGACACTGCAAACGCGATCGAGCGCTATCAGGAAGTTGTCGGCTCCCTTGGTCACGCAATGGTCAAGTCTACGGATGCTACCGTGGCAGATATTCTTGGCGTTGATTTGGCTGATTACGAGCCAGAGCGTGAAGGTGATGAAGGCGAAGATTACGATGATTTAGTTCGCGATCCTGAAGCTATTATTTCAGAGCTTCGTAACGACAAAGTGCGTGAAGCTTTGGCTGAAGCAAACGACGATATGGCTGCGAAGTTGAAGAAAGAAACCGATTCTTTGCTTGACACAGTGCTGTACATAACTAGCATGCGTATGAAGAATGGTTTTAATCGCTCCGATCACTGATCGCAAGTCGTTATAGACATTAGTGATAACGCGCATAGTTTTAATGTAATATTGCTATACCACGCCCATGCAATCGTATAGTATAAAAATTGTTCATTTACATTAGCTATGCGCGTTTATTATTGAGCGTTTATTGGGCATCTGTTATTGAACGTTTGTTATTGAACACTATTGGGCATCTACTAGGCTTTTTGCTTATGAAAGTGGGGAATATGAGCATTCTTGATTCGTTTACTACACAATTTGGATTAGTTAAAAAAATAGACGCCTTCGGATTCTTGGATTATTTAAAGAAGAATCCAAGCGAGCAAAAAAAGCACGGTAAAGTGCTACTCGTTACAGCTGATACTCCTCTTAAGGCTTCTAGAGGAGAAGGTAAAACAACTACCACTATTGCGCTGGTAGACGCTCTTAGAGAACGCGGAGTAGATGCGGCGGCTGTTTTGCGACAGCCAAGCATGGGCATTACTGCAGCTGGTTCAAAAGGTGGAGCTAGCGGCGGCGGAAAGTCATCGCTTTCGCACCCTGAGCTAATCGATTGGGGATTGTGCGGAGAAATGGCCGCCATTGAATGCGCACAGAATTTGCTTGTTTCTTTTGCAGAAAAGGCGATTGACGAGGGTATTTTAGACACGATTTTAGTGCCGCGAGTAAGCGAAGTGCCTTCAAGATCTTTGCGTAGCATTGCTGTTGATTTTGGCAAGGGCACGGTTGCTGAGCGCGTTGTGTTAACGCCAACTTGTGAGCTTATGCAAATCGTAGTGCTTTCGCGAAGCATGGAAGAAATCGCAAATCGCGTTGCTGCAATGATTGCTGGTACAAAAGACGGAAATCCTGTTAAATTTGGCGATTTTGTTGACTTGTGGCGAATCACGAATATTCTTGCCGACGCTGTAAAGCCTGCAAAAACTGAGACGATTAATGGATCTCCAATCTATGTTCATTGTGGTCCATTTGCCAACGTTTCGCTTGGTATTCCAAGCCTTGTGAGTGTTGAAATGGCTTGCGCGCTACACGATGTTGTTGTTGTGGAAGCAGGGTATGGCACGGATGCTGGCGCTCAAAAGTGGCTAGATATTGCGGTGCGTGAGTTTGGAGCAGCAATGCCATCGGCGGCGGTTGTTGTCACTCGAGCAACTACTTGGCGAGATGATGAAACTCTTGCATGGCGCTACCCGTTCCACGTTTCGCGCCTTGAGTCGCTTAATATTCCTACGTTCCCTCTTATCAATTTGTGGGAAGGTGAAGATAGCCAAGTTCCAGATTTGCTTGAGCAGGCTAAGACTTTAGGATTCCGTAAGCCGATTGTTGGCAATTTGTTCCGAGACGGCGGCGATGGCTTGGCAGATCAGCTAGATGATTTTGTGTCTGTAATCACTGCTGATACTGAAACGAAAGTTCCGCAAAGCCGCCGAGGAAAGTCGCTTCGCGAGCGCATTAATTTGCTTTGCGCCGAGGCGTATGGAGTTCCTGAAAGTCGAGTGATTGAAAAGGATGGTTTTGCTGTTTCTTTGACTGCAGCGCAGGATTTGTGCAATAAGGCTGGTGTTGATTTTGATAGCTTGGCTCTTGTTGCTGTAAAGTCGCCAGCAACCATGACAGATGATGATCATGCGCCTGAAGATTCTCGCACTGTAACTTTAAAGAAAGTAGAAGTTCATGCTGGAGCTGGGGTTGTGCAAGTCAACCTTACGTCTTCGCTTACAACTCCTATGCCAAAAATAGTGTGATTGCTTTTTAAATATTAATCATTAATAGCAAATAACAAAACGTCGTCAACACATCAATCATGGTGTGTGGGCGACGTTTTTGTTTTATGAATGTCGTTTATGAATGTTGTTTATAAACTTCTTTTATCTTACATAGGATCCATGTTGTATCTATCGTAAAGATATTTGTGTATTGAATTTGTGTCATATTGTGTAATGTGAAAAACCTCACATGTATTATTTAATTATCATATTGTTATAACAACAGAAAATATTACGATTTAGTTTTATTACAAGAGAGTTAACATGCATATTTTTCGTATTTTATCTTAATTAATTTAAATTTTTCTTCAGACTCTCCGAAGGTGTTTTTCTTATTCGGCGATTCTATAAATATAAAAAGGGTTTTGGTCGTCGGAAAATTTACGACAATTTTCGGTTTGAAAAATAAATTTTTTAGTGTTTTACTCGTGGCTTGGCTCATAACTATTTTTATGAGCGAAGGGAGAAAATACTTAATGAAAATGAAAATAGTGACAGCTAGCTTATTAACGGCAACGTTATTAACAGCAAGTTTATCTTCTTCGGCGTTAGCTCAGTCGAGCAATGATAATGCTTTCACTAATCGTGAGAACATTCCAACGAATAAATCCAGTATTAACAACATTGATTTAATTCCTGCTCCTACCCAGCACTTCGGCAAGCCAGATGGGAAACTTCCAGAAGTAAGAACTTCAATCAGCTATGTTGATGGAGATTCTATTGACAATCATGCGGATACGAATAAAACTAATAAAATTCTGCGTCCAGGTAGCAAGCTTACGCTCCGGGCTACAGCAAAATTTATTGTTCCTGAAGATGGCGATGTTTTTAGACCATATCTTCGACTAGCCATTCCGAAAATTCTTACGGTAAATGCAAATGATTTTGTTGTTGATGCTGGCAATGTTGCAAATAAAGTAGTACAAATTTCAGATTCTAAGTCGTTTGGTAATCACAATCTCGGTAACTACAATCTTTTCGACGTTTACTTTAACTACAACGAGTGGTCTTCTGATTTTGCGACAGAAATGCCGCATCTTGCTTCCATAAAAGGCGTGAACCACTCTGGCAATGTATTATCCAATGGTGATGTAATAAAAAATAATCAAACAGTTTCCATTGAAATCCATACAGTAGTCAACAGTAATGCAAAAACTTCTGATCTAGTTGATTTGAAAAATTACAAAAAAGGTGTGAAACCATTAATCCAAGGCAGAGTGTCTTATATGCCTTTCCCAACACCTATGGAATATACTTCTACAATCGGCGGATTAAGAGATTTTCCAAACGATAGGATACTGCAAAAGAACCCATGCTTAGTGCGTTCGGATCTGGTAACTGGATGGGACGGCAGAGATAATTATGGATTCTGGTTCACTGGTCTATCTATGGAAACGAGCGGCGTTGATTATGACGGTAGAAGCACTATGGTTGAGTCGCAGAATGGTGTTTGGTCACCGCAATTAATACCTGCAAATATTGAGCATAACCAATTCGTAACTATTTATCGCAATGGGAACGATAATAATCCGATTAAGTTGAGATTTAAAATTCCATTTGGTTCTAAGAACTATGCTTTAAATGGAACTAAGCAAGTTTTTAAAAATCATCATTTAACAGTTTTCCGTTCGCCTAACAACAACGATGAAGCTCGTAAAATTATGGCTAATATTGGAATAGAAAAAGTTGCTTATGGGGATACTGAAGTTTTCGGCGATATTTTGGATTCTAAATATTTCGATGGTTGGGGAACTGTTCCAGAACAAAGCAGACCTTCTGAGTTGCTAATATCTGGAGAATTTAACCCAGATTCAACTGTGTTTGGTCCTGATAATATTAGCAACGGTATTTGGATGAGTGGAAAAGCAAGCGCATACATAAAATCGTATTATCGTGCGTTAGATTGTAATGATAATTATCCAGATAATACTTTGAAATATCCGCCAATTATTAACAAAATTCAGGAGACTGTTGCAACGTATGCGCGCAGTAATCGCAGCAAAGTGAGCACAGTTCCTGTTGAAATCGTCATTCCCGCATCTTTGAGTGGACGCGTGTGGTTTGATGCTAACCATAATGGTATTCAAGATAAGGGAGAGTCGAGCATAATTGGTGCAAAAGTACAGCTTGTTAAACAGTATGGGGATAGCACAGTAATCGACATAAATGGCAATAAGGTTAATCCTATTACCACTACTTCGCCTGATGGATCTTACGAATTTACTAATTTGCTGCCAGGAAACTATGTTGTTAAATTTACACTTCCAGAAGGTAGTGAATATTTTGGTTTTACATACACGCGTAAAGGGTCAGATTCCTCTGTAGATTCTGACGCGATTCCTGGAGAGCCTGTAACTGATAGATCTGTTACAGAAAAAGGATCTGCAGCAACCGATAATTCGTCTTCAAAAGACTCATATGTTGGCAATATAAATCTTTCTGCTGGCGAAGATAAGAAGCATATTGATGCTGGAGCTTTTAAGAAGGATGAGCCTAAGAAGGATGATCCGAAGGATCCTGATCATAAGCCGAAGCCTAAGAATCCTCAGCCTGATCCTAAGAATCCCAAGGAGCCTAAGCCTAAGGACCCTGAGCCGAAAGATCCGCAGCCTAAGCCAAAGACTGATCCTAAGAATCCGAAGAAGGATAAGCCAAAGGATCCTGATAATAAGCCAAAGCCAAATCCTGAGCCGAAACAGGATGATCCGAAGGACCCTAAGCCTAAGCCAAAGACTGATCCTAAGAATGACAATCCTGTAAAGCCTGATACTCCTAAGTCTCCTGATCCTAAGAAGGATGATCCGAAGAAGGATGAGCCAAATCCTAAGGATAAGCCTAATAATCCAAATTATCAGGATAGGGATGTACCTGATCCTAAACCTGAGGATCCTAAGAAGCCTGATAATCCTACGAAACCTAAGGATGATAAGCCTGATACTCCGAAGAAGGATGAGCCTAAGCAAAATCCTAAGCCAAATCCTGATCCTAAGAAGGATGAGCCTGAAGATACTAAGAGTGATGAGCCAAAGGATACTGATCCTAAGTCGGATGATCCGAAGGACAATGAGAAGCCTAAGGATCCTGAGTCTAAGCCTGATGAGTCTAAGCCTGATGACCCTAAGGATCCTGATACTGATGACACAGAATCTAATGATCCCCCTCAGTATGAGGATCCCCAGCCTAAGGAGGATCCTTCAGAACCTAATCACTCTGAGATTCGTGAATTAGATAATCCGATACCAAGCATTAATAATGATTTAGATAGCAATAATAGTCAGTCGAATGAAAGTTCGTTTGACAATAATAATTCTGATTCTAAGCAAGAGCGTGTAAGGGATAAGCTTGTAAACACTGGCGTAAGCACAGTTTTCACAGCTGTTGCGTCTGTTGCTATGCTCGCTTTGGGTGCTACGAATAAAATAAAGCGTTATTTCTGCAAGGGTAAGCACAGGCAATAATTGTAGAAAATTCAGGTGAATAATATAAAACGTCGTCAACACATCAATCATGGTGTGTGGGCGACGTTTTTGTTCTTGCTTTTGTTTACCATTTGACCCAAAAAGGGAACAAACGCGGGAGCGTTGAAGTTAAATTACGCAAATGTGCGATTCAGCCAATCGCAAGCAAGGTCAATCCACTGCTGAACTTCTGGCTGCACAAATTCAGGAATTACTGCACCGTTCTCATCGCGCTTAGCTGTTTCTTTAACCGCCAAAGCCAATCCGTGCGGACCCTTAGGGAACAAGTGTGCTTCCACGCTTACGCCAGCTTTAACACAAGCATTAATAAACATAATCGAGTTTTGAACTGGAACTGTCTGGTCTGTAATTGTTTGCCAAACGAACACAGGTGGAGTCTTAGAATCCACGTGGTTTTCCAACGAAAGCTGTTCAACGAGTTGCGCGCGAGTACTAGAATCTACATCTCCAAAAAGACGATCGAAAGTTGGCTTATGTGCGTATTCGCCAGCGGAAATCACTGGGTAAGCAAGCATAAGAGCGTTTGGTCGAACGCCGTTTGCGTTGTATCCATTTGCTTCTTCAACATCGTCGCTAACGCTAGTCGCAAGATTTGCGGCTACATGACCTCCTGCAGAGAATCCAATAATCGCCACTTTTTGCGCATCTACATGCCATTCTTTTGCATTATCGCGAATCAATTGCATAGCTTGTGCGGCTTCCAAAAGCTGAGTCGGGTGTGCGCTAGGCACAAGCGAGTAGCGTAAAACAAATGCGTGGAATCCAGCAGCAGCAAACTTCATAGCAATAGGTTCTGCTTCGCGATTAGAAACTCGCAAGAATCCGCCGCCTGGTAAAATCAGCACTGCTGGGCGTGTTTGATCTCCTTCGCTATCTAAGTTGTCGTCTAAAACATATCCAGTAAGAAGTGCGTTACTACCGTCAACGCCTTTAATTTTACGTTCTATAATCTTCATGGTATCTCTTTTCGTTTTGCGCGAGTGCAATTTATGCTAAGCATAAACTTAAGCATAATTCTAATCAAATACCTTGTTTTTTAAGTGCGTTATTTTATAAATTCGTGTAGAGTCTTAAGAGGTTTTATAAGGAGATTTAAGATGCGTAATGAAGAAGATAATTTAGGAAAAGTTGTTCTTGCAGCCACTCCGATTGGCAATATGGGAGATGCTTCATCGCGCTTGATTAATCTTCTAGAAACCGCGGATATTGTTGCAGCAGAAGACACGCGCAGACTTTATGATCTTGCAAATCGCCTTGGCGTGCATGTTTCTGGGCAAGTTATTGCATATCACGATCACAATGAGCACAACAAGGCAGATGGATTGCTAGACAAGGTTGAGCAAGGCAATACCGTTCTTGTTGTTTCTGATGCTGGTATGCCTACTATTAACGACCCAGGTCTTGCAATTGTTCGACGTGCAATAGAGCGCGATTTGTCCGTTACTTGCGCGCCTGGGCCGAGTGCTGTGCTAGATGCTCTAGCGCTTTCTGGCTTGCCTACAGACCGCTTCTGTTATGAGGGTTTCTTACCGCGTAAATCGGGCGACAGACAGCAGCATTTGCGCTCGCTTCTTTCAGAGCGGCGAACAATCGTTTTTTATGAGGCTCCACATCGCATTTCGGATGCAATGGAAGATATTTTTGCAGTTTTTGGCGCAGATCGCAAAATGGCGTTATGTCGCGAGCTTACAAAGGATTTTGAGGAAATAAGACGAGGTAGCGTAAGTCAGATTAAGGAAGGAGTTGCGATTGACCCTCCGCGTGGAGAAATTGTTCTTGTGATTGCTGGAGCTAGCGATGAAGAAATCAAGCAGCAAAACATTGATTTGAGCGTTGAACAGCTTGCGCAAATGTCTTACGATCTTTCGCAAAATGAAGGTTTGCGTATTAAAGATGCTATAACGCGTATTGTTTCGCAAAATCCTCTTTCAGACGGTTCTTTTGCGAATCGTAAAGAAGTTTATGCTGCTTGTTTAAATATCAAGTCATGAAATCTGTTTCGCGTAATCGTAGCTTTCTAAAAGTACGTCTAAGCTATGCTTAACATCTGGACCCCCTTTTTGTGAAATATACTCCAGTATTTTTGCGTCAGCTGCTGGGTTTGCTATAACCCATTTTCGTAAGTGCGGAATGTTTCTCGCTATGTGCCAAAGTATTTCTTTGTTCGTATTTTCGCAGCATGCTACTTGTTCTGTGAGAATAATTGGCGGTTTTGGTGGTGGATCTTTTGTTCGTGTTTTATGGAAATCTTCTGTATTTTCTTGTACTTGATTTAAGTGTTCAATATTAATATTCATAAAAAATATCTTCCTGTTCTATAACGTTTCTTAACCAATCTTTTGCTTTTTGTGCTCCTGGAAAATGTGGGTTGCTATTTATGATTTTTTCGCATTCTTTAAAACTTGTTTCATATTCTTGAATCAGATTGAAAATTGTGTCTTTTTTGCGTATCTCGTCGTAAATATTTTTCGATGGTGTTAATGCTATGTCGCAGATTGTTCGAGCAGGAGATGTTATGCGCAAATCTTTAATCACCTTTTGTTCTCTCTTCAACAATTTTCGTCTGAATACTCGTAATGGATGGTCATGTGGTACTACGCGATAATGACTGCCGGATATAACGTCTAATATGTTTGGAATTGTTCCTCCAAGCCAAATCCAGGATGCTGTAAACATGCAGGCTGCAGAGTCTCGTGGTATCAGCTTTTTGAGTATTTTGCAACGCCCTTCAATTGTCTTTGCAGTGGAATGTGCAAATCCGCTTCTTATTGACAATCGTTCAAAAGCTCCGAATTTAGATAATTTCTTCATACACAATGGTCCTGGCAGATGCGTTGTGTCTAGTAGGGTCGGAAGATTTTTACTAATGTCAATGTGTTGATTTTTATTGTCGTAATTTTCAAGAATTATTTTTGTTTCTTGAGCTATATCTTTAGTTGTACTGTATTTACTCGCATCATAGTTTCTGCTTTTTGAAGTGCTTTTTGAAATGTTTTTTGAATTGTGTCTTGAAGTCTTTTTTAAATTTTTAGCGATTGTCTTGATCGTGGATTTATCTGTTCTTTTATTTGTTCGCTTATCGGTTGTTTTGCGTGTGTATTTACTTGTATCATTAGCCGAATTGTTAATAGTTTTGTTTGCAATAATTTCTACTTCGTTGTTCATAATCCCTCCTTTCTTGTTTCAGACATAATGATTGGGAATAATTTTTTTATGCATATGGTTTTAGACAGAATAGATACGTTTATTTATGTTGTCCATAAGATTTTTGCGAAATGTGTAAAAGTGGATTTTTAAGCCTTTTTACATTAAAAAATGTGCATATGTGGATATGTTTTTTATTAAGGTGTCCTCGCTGAACAAGATAATATTTGGCTATGAGTCATATTTTGGTGAATGTTGCATGGCCTTACGCAAATGGCCCTCGTCATATTGGTCACGTTGCAGGATTTGGTGTTCCTTCAGACGTGTATGCGCGTTATGAGCGCATGAAGGGCAATGACGTGCTTATGGTTTCTGGTACAGACGAACATGGCACGCCGATTTTGGTTGAAGCAGATAAAGAAGGCGTTAGTGCTCAGGAGCTTGCTAACCGTTATAATCGCGTTATTACTAAAGATTTGTGCGATTTGGGCTTAAGCTACGATTTGTTTACGCGCACGACTACAGCAAATCATGAGCACGTTGTTCAAGAGATGTTCCGTCAGTGCTTAAAGAACGGATACATCTACAAGGGTACTCAGAAGGTTGCGATTTCGCCTTCTACAGGTCGTACTCTTCCAGATCGCTATATTGAGGGCACTTGCCCACTTTGCGGCGCGGATGGCGCTCGAGGCGACCAGTGCGATGCTTGCGGAAACGAGTTGGATCCAGATGAGCTTATTAATCCTGTTTCTAAGATTAACGGCGAAACTCCGCGATTTGAAGAAACAGAGCATTATTTCCTCGATTTGCCTGCATTAGCGGACGCTAATTTGAATTGGTTAAATTCTCGAGATGGTTGGCGCACAAATGTTATCAACTTCTCGATTGGATTATTTAAGGAAGTCAAGTCTCGAGCTATTACGCGAGATATTGACTGGGGTATTCCTGTTCCTGTAGAAGGATGGGTTGATAACCCGAATAAGCGCTTGTACGTGTGGTTTGACGCTGTTATTGGCTACTTGTCTGCATCTATTGAATGGGCACGTCGTCAGGGTAAGCCAGATGCTTGGCGTGATTGGTGGTGTGACCCTAAGTCTCCTGGTTACTACTTTATGGGCAAAGATAACATCACCTTCCATTCTCAGATTTGGCCTTCAGAAATGCTTGCGTATAATGGCGCTGGTTCTAGAGGCGGCGAGGCTGGAGTTTATGGTCCATTGAATATGCCTGAGCAAGTTGTTGCGTCTGAGTTTATGACTATGGAAGGCAAGAAGTTCAGTTCTTCGCGTGGAATTGTGATTTACGTGAAGGATATTTTGGCGCGTTATCCTGTGGATGCTGTGCGATACTACATTTCTATTGCTGGTCCTGAAAATTCTGATGCCGACTTTACTTGGGCAGAATTTGTTCGTCATAATAACGAAGAGCTTGCTGCCAGCTGGGGTAATTTGGTAAATCGTGTCGCTAATTTGATTCATAAGAATTTCGGAGAGATTCCTGCTCTGGATGAAGATTCAATGACAGATATGGATCGCGCTTTGCTCGATCAAACCTCTAACGCTTTTGAGATTGTTGGTGGCTTGATTGAACGTCATCATCAGAAGAATGCGCTTAACGAGGCGATGCGTGTTGTGTCGGATATAAACAAGTATATTTCTGCAACTGAGCCTTGGAAGATTAAAGATGATGAAGCACGTCTTGGTACTGTTTTGCACGTTGCTGCTCAAGCTGTTTCTGATGCTAATCATTTACTTGCTCCATTCTTGCCACATTCTGCGCAAAAAGTGTGGGAAGCTCTTGGTGGTACGGGTGTGTTCTCGCCTCTGCCAAGAATTGAAGAGGTGACTGACTTAGATAATCCAGATTTTAAGTATCCGATTATTACTGGCGACTATCGTCTTGGAGAAACTGTTCACCCGTGGGAGAGTGAGGAATTAGTGACTGGTACACCTGTCGCTAAGCCAACTCCAATTTTTGCCAAAATTCCTAAAGAGGCTATTGATGAGGAGCTTGAGCGTTTTGAATCTGCGCTTGCCGCTCGTCGTAAAGCTGACGAAGAAAGATTGGCTGCGGCTAAAAAATCACTAGAATCTAAATGATTAAACGAAAAATTTTAAGTTATAGTGATGCATGTAACAAAAAATAGGTTGACTATCAGGATTTAAAAAATTTTTTAAGGAAATTTTTAGGTTATATGCGTGTTTTGCGAGAAAAGTGTGGTTATAATGAGTATTGCTGATGGTTATCCATCAGTGAGGTTCGTTCGCGAACCCCATAACTGAAACCTTCTTCTCTCTTTCTCTCTGCCCCGGTGGGTCTTCTCTTTCCCACCGGGCTTCTTTTTATCTTTTTTAACTGTTCGCCGCCTACTCTGCCATTTGTTACTTTATTTCTGCTAAGTGAGGTAGAGATTCGAGATTTTTCGCAGCAAAAGAGGCGAGCCTCAGCGCCGAAGGTGGTGACTCGCCGAGAGAGCAAGAAAAATCGAGAATCTCAGCGATGAAAGATACGCAAAAGTTTTAGATATTCAGAAGGTTTGATGTATTTCTCTACGAGCAATAAATAGCGCCAACCTGAAGCCTTAGAATATTAACGTTCATAAGCTATCCGTAAAGGTGCGCGTCACTTGCGAGGAGAGAAATACATCAAACCTCGCACAACAGTAAGTAAGGAGCGCGCAACCCCAAATAGGAAAGCGCAATAAAATAAAAAACGCAGACTGCGTGGCAATCTGCGTTTGTAAATCAGCTTGTGCTAAATCAAGTTTAGCGGCAGCGCTTTGTAAGTGGAATCCACGGATCAAGCATTACAGGCTCCTGATCCAATATTGCTCGCGTTGCTTCATCAAGATACTTCTTGTTAATAATGATTTCTGTAACGTAGCGGTCAAACCACTGTGCGGATCCAACGTAGTATCCGTCTTCGCCGTTATCCTTGCCCCAGCTGTTTTCAATCTTCCAGCGGTCTGGCTCGCCATCTTTGTTAAGGTTTACGCCAGTAAAGGTCATTGCGTGGTTGCCTGGGCAATCCATATATTCCAAACCTTTAGCTTTGTCGAATGTAAACTCTACGTCGAATAGTTCGTCTACGCGCACAACTGCAGGATCAAAGAATCCATCTTGTCTGAGTGAGAACTGAGTGCAATCGCAAGCGAACCAGATTGGGTGTCCGTCTTTTAGCTGATCGACAGCGGCTTTGCGGAATACTTCTAGCGCAACGTTTGCAAACTCCATTTCCTTCGTCTCAGCAACGTTTGTGGTGTATTTAAGCTGGTAGAGCTTGTTGAATGGAGTGTGTTCCATTGGGGAGTTGCACAAGCTCACAAAGTCGTTTACGTCAATTGGAACGTATTTCTTTGCGAATTCTAGTGGTGTTATTCCATATTCGCGAATCATTGGACGATCGTCTTTGCCAGTCTTTGGCTTATCGTCCTTCTTATCGTCTTCTTTGGCTTCGTTCTTTTTGTCGTCCTTTTCGTCTTTCTTATCATCGTCATCTTTAGTACGTGCAATGAAGTCGAAACGCTCTGGTGGCTCGCCAAGTGCGATAGCTGTCATACGGTATACGGTTTCAAGGTCGCGGATTTTCATTTCGCGCAACTCTTCTATGGAAGTACCGTTCTTGTGTGCTTCGCGCAATTCAGCCGCGAATTCACGCAACTTGGTGTTTATGTATTGCACGAATGCATCTGAGTCAATAGCATTCTGTGAATCTGGGTATGCGCTTTTTGGTACGAGTCCGTACTTGTTTACCAAGTTAACGAACATTTGCCACCATCCGCCGTCGTCGATTGGACCGTAGTTAATGTTTTCAAAGATTCGACTATCTAGGGTTTCGTCTAATGTTGCCAACACGTTTTCCAAGTACGCATTTGCCTTTTCAATCTTGTCCCAGAAGAACAGGTAGCTTTCGGAAAACTCGAAGTCGTCTAAATTCCACTTGTGCATTAATTCGTAACGCAAAGTGTTAAGGGAAGCGAACATCCAGCAACGTCCAGAGTGCTGTTGGTTTGTTATTGATCCTTGTTTTAATTCTATGGAGAAGTTGCGTGGTAAAGCGCGTTGTCCTTGATAGCTTGTTGCAGCTTTAAGAACGCCGCTTGCTACAGAAGCGTTTGCGGCTACTCGATTTGCTCGCTGTTCGTTAAAATGCTTGGAATATTCGCGCACGTTGTCTATGGTAACGGCTTTTACGTTTTCAGACATATATCTCCTTTTGTTGTTAGGTTGAAAATAGGCGAATAAGCGTTATTGTAGCGTGTTCAATGCACGAGTAGCGTTTTGCGTGGTCTGTGCTTTTTTAATAGGATACTAGTAAAACTAATTGCAATGTGTTTTGTTAGTACGAAATGTTATTGTATTTACACTTTTATTACGATTTACGAAACTAATTTTCGTAAAATTTAAATAATTCCGTTAAATATTCTGATGTTTTGTTGATTTTGTGTATTAATTTTTGTGATAATTGATATTTATTCCGTATTATTGCATGTTTATTTTAAGCAATGTACATAGGTTAGCTAAAAATATACTAATTACATGTCCCATTTATGAGGGCTTACTTAAGTGTGCCTTGAGTATGCTTTTGATTTGCTTTTGCAACTGGGTATAGCAAACGATAGCAGTGTGCAGGCTTGAGGCTTGCAGTTACCAAATGGAGGTAACAATGTTTAGACGTAGAAAAGAGTCACAATGATACGATACATCGTTAAACGATGCCTGAATTATGTTGTGATGCTGTTTGTCTCCGTATCCATGACGTATTTCTTGGCAAGTGCTTTTATGGATCCGCGATCGAATTATATGTCTAGGCATCCGCATCCACCAATTCCTTCGATTAACCGTTCTTTGGATTTGGCGAACATTAACGACCAAACTCCAGTTATTACGAGATATTTGCGTTGGATTACTGGCGTTCTTACTCGTTGGGATTGGGGATTAAGCCCAGAGCAGGCTCCTGTTGGTCCTGCGATTGCGGCTCGTATTGGTGCGTCTGTCCAATTAGTTACTTGCGCAACTGTTCTTGGTATTGTTTTCGGTGTTAGTGTTGGCGTTTATACTGCTATTCGTCAATATAAGTGGCAAGACAGGGTTCTTAACTCTATTGCTACGTTCTTGCTTGTTGTTCCAGCTGCTGTGTTTGGATTGCTTATTGTGTTAGCTGCAATTAGCGTTAACAATGCTGCTGGCTCTCGTTTATTCTTTGTTACGGGATTGCATTCTTATCAAGGTTCTAACCCTATTGCTTTTGTTCTTGACTTCTTACAGCATTTGATTTTGCCGACAATTGTTATGACTGTTCCTGGCATGGTTGGATACCATCTTACGCAGCGCACTTATTTGCTTGACACTATGAATGCTGATTATGTTCGCACTGCTCGTGCTAAGGGATTGCCTTTGAACATTGCTATTCGCCGCCACGCTTTGCGTACTTCTTTGATTCCTACAGCTGTGGACGTCGCCTTCTCTATTGCAGGTGTGTTCACGGGTGCTGTGATTACTGAGACCGTGTTCGCAATTAACGGTTTGGGTAGCTATTTTGTGCAAACAATTTCTAATAATGACATTAATGGTTCTGTTGCTATTGCTGCATTCGGAGCTGTGTGTACTTTGGCTGGAGCTTTGCTGGCAGATATCTTCTCTGCTTGGCTTGATCCACGTATTCGCTTGAACTAATTGCAGAACAGTGTAGGTGTTATTGATATGAGTAAAAAAGATGTATCTTCAAACCTTCAAGAGTCTGCTGCAGACAAGAAGGCGACTGCTAATTCTTGGGGTAATTTTAAGCGCACTGGCAAGATTACGCTTTATACGCGTCGTTTCTTTAGGCGACCATCTGCCGTCGTTGGCTTGGTTTTGCTTGTGTTCTTGATTCTTCTTGCGTTGTTTGGATCTAAGATTAGTAAGTGGGGTTACGATGAGCCTGATTTTACTGCTCTTGCAACTCCTCCTAGCGCAGAGCATTGGCTTGGCACAACGCCTGGCGGTTCTGACATGTATGCAATGGTTGTTCGCGGACTTGGTCGCTCGCTTTCTATTGGTATTGTAAGCTCCATTTCTATTACAATTATTGCTGCTTTGGTTGGTACTGCTATTTCTTACTTTGAGGGTTGGTTTGAGCAAGTTGGCATGTGGGTTTTGGACATGCTTTTGATTGTTCCATCCTTCTTGCTTATTGCTTTGATTGTTAGCTCCGCGACTGGTGGCAATGATTGGCTTTGGCTTGCATTTGGTATGACTTCCTTTGGTTGGATTGGTTATGCTCGTACGCTTAGAACTTTGACTTTGAGTTTGCGCGAGCGTGAATATGTGCGCGCAGCCAAGTTTGAAGGTGTTTCTTCGTTCCGCATTATTGTTCGCCACCTTGTTCCAAATCTTGGTTCTGTATTGATTATTAATACGGTTCTCGGTGTTATTGGTGCAATCAACGGCGAAACCGCATTGAGCTTCTTGGGTCTTGGTATCAAGGCTCCAGATACTTCTTTGGGTACTCTTCTTAATGTTGGTCAAAGTAGCGTTATGACCTCTCCTTGGGTTCTTTTGGTTCCTTCTGCGGTTTTGGTTATTTTGACTTTCTCCGTTCAGCTTATTGGCGATGGTCTTCGCGATGCGATTGATCCATATTCTAGGTCTGTTGGTAAGGCCGAGTAAGGCTTGTTGGAGGTTTAAACATGACTGATATGGTGAATGACGCAATTAAGGAAGATTCTGTGATGGAAAATCAGAACAACGAACCACTTCTTTCTGTACGCAATTTGCAAGTTAGCTTTGCTTCGGAAGCTGGTACGGTTCATGCAGTACGCAATATGAATTTTGATTTGTACCGCGGAAAAACCATTGGTATTGTAGGTGAATCTGGATCTGGTAAGTCGGTTACTTCCCTTGCTGTTATGGGCTTGCTGGATAAGAACGCGTCTGTTAAGGGTTCTGTTGTTTATAAGGGCGAAGAGCTGTTAACGAAGTCTGATGCAGAGATGAGTAAGATTCGTGGCAAGAATATTGCTATGGTATTCCAGGATCCTCTTTCTGCTTTAACTCCAGTGTTTTCTATTGGAGATCAGCTTAAGGAAGCTTTGGTTATTCATAATCCAGATATGACCGAAGAACAGATTCGTGAGCGCTCTATTGAATTGCTTAACTTGGTTGGTATCACTAAGCCAGCTGAGCGCTTAAAGTCTTTCCCTCATGAGTTTTCTGGCGGTATGCGTCAGCGCGTTATGATTGCTATGGCAATCGCGAATAACCCAGATATTATTATTGCTGATGAGCCTACTACCGCTTTGGATGTTACGATTCAGGCTCAAGTTTTGGATGTTTTGAAGAAAGCGCAGAAAGAAACTGGCGCCGCAATGATCTTCATTACTCACGATTTGGGTGTTATTGCTGGCGTTGCAGACGAAGTTATTGTTATGTATGCGGGTCATTTGGTTGAGCATAATAGCGTTGAGGAGATTTTTGCTCATCCAACTCAGCCATACACAATTGGCTTGCTTGGTGCTGTTCCTCGTGTTGATCAAAAGCGTACTCGCCGCTTAACTCCAATTTCTAAGCCAACAATGGATATGTTGATGGCAGAAGAAAAGAGTGGAGATACTAGCGACATGATGGGTCTGGAAGCAGAAAGCGAAACTGTTCGCGCGCTGCTTCATGCGGAAACCGAAAAAACGATTAAGCCAATGTTTGAGGGCATTCCTCGCGAGGATCGCAAGGTTGTTTTGGATGTTAAGGGATTGGTTAAAACGTTCCCAATTACAGGTGGCGGTTTCTTGCGACGCAAGGTTGGCGAGGTTCGTGCTGTTGATGGTATTGACCTTGAGATTCGCGAAGGCGAAACTGTGGCCCTTGTTGGCGAATCTGGTTCTGGTAAGTCAACTACTTTGATGGAAATCATGAGTTTAAAGAAGCCAGAAGCTGGCTCTATTACAGTTTTTGGCACCGAGCTTAACGATAAGTTGACTAAAGAGCAGCGTCGCGAGCTTCGTTCTAAGATTCAATACGTGTTCCAGGATCCTATGAGCTCTCTTGATCCTCGTATGCTTGTTTACGATATTTTGGCAGAGCCTCTTCATGTTCAAAAGAAGTCTAAGGAAGAGATTCGTCAGCGTATTGCTGAGCTTATGCAGCTTGTTGAGCTGAATCCAGATCAGGTTGATCGCTTCCCAACGCAGTTCTCTGGTGGCCAGCGTCAGCGTATTGCTATTGCTCGCGCTTTGGCTGTAAACCCTAAGCTGCTTCTTCTTGATGAGCCTGTTTCGGCTTTGGATGTTTCTATTCAGGCTGGCATTATTAACTTGCTTGAAGATTTGCAGGATAAGTTGGGTGTTGCTTACTTGTTTGTGGCTCACAACATGGCTGTTGTTCGTCATATTTCTAGCAGAATTGCTGTTATGTACCACGGACGCATTGTTGAATCTGGCGAAACGGATGAGGTATTTGATAATCCTAAGCATCCGTACACTAAGGCTTTGATTAGTGCTGTGCCAATTCCAGATCCTGCGATTGAGAAGAATCGTAAGCGTATTATTCTCAATGAAGAAGATTCGTTTGATGACGTTGCAAGCGTCTGATTCTAATCTTTTGTGAATACGCCTAAACTTTTGTTTAGGGCAATTTTGATCGCGTGTGTTATGCAAGACACACGCGATTTTTTGTTACAGGCACATAAATTCTAAAAAAAGTAATATATTTTGTTTTTTAATTAAAATAAACTAAAAAATTTTCTGTTTGACTGTTTTATGTATTTAATTTTCTTTTTTATGGATTAAATCTTAAGTAACAAAAGCTTAAATTCAGTATTTGTTAAAAAAGTCGTAACACAAAATGTCAAAAGATTAGATATACTCTACACACATACCAGAAAGCGGACATCATTTCTGGGGAATGAGAGGAATCATGAAAAAAACTAATGCAGGCAAATTAACTGTATTCGCCGCAGCTGCACTTTCTGTTGCAATGCTACTCGGCGCTTGCGGTGGCACAACTGCTACTACAGCAGATAAGGCCAAGGGCGGTATGACCGAAGAGCCAGCCGCAGGTGTGGATACTTCCTACACTGGCGCTCTTCCAATGCCTAAGGTTGACAAGCGCTATGACAATCCACAGCCTCGTGACAATGTTAAGGATGGCGGTACTTACACGTTCTCGCTTTCCGACATGGGTCCAAACTGGAACTACGCTTCTAACGACGGTAATACCGCTTATATGAGCACTTTGTGGGGCTTCTACCAGCCATCGCTTCCTTATTACGACACTGTTAAGGGCGAGAAGGTTAAGTACAACCCTGATTACATTACTTCTGTTAAGAAGGTTAGCGACAAGCCACTCGTAGTTCAGTACGATTTGAACCCAAAGGCTAAGTGGAACGATGGTACAGACATCGACTACACTGCTTTCAAGGCTACTTGGGAAGTTATGAATGGCAAGAACGAAGCCTACTCTGTACCATCTCACGAGGGCTATGATTGCATTGAGTCCGTTGAGCAGGGCGCAAATCCTAAGCAAGTAATCGTTAAGTACAATAAGCCATGCGCAACTTGGGAATTGCTTTTCGCTCCATTGGTTCATCCAAAGGCAACCGATCCGACTGTGTTCAACCAGGGTTGGGTAAATAATCCTCACAACGAGTGGGGTGCAGGTCCATTCGAGATTCAGTCCGCAACTGAAGATCAGGTTGTTTTCGTGCGCAATCCAAAGTGGTGGGGCAAGAAGGCAAAGCTTGACAAGGTCGTTGTAAAGCGTATGGAAGATACCGCTGCAATGAACGCTTTCCAGAACGGCGAAATCGATTCCGTGGATTCCATCTCCACCAAGGATAAGATCAAGGCTGCTCGTAGCGTTAAGGGCGCTCAGCTCCGTTACGGCTACAGCACCAAGATTCGTGTTATTAACTTAAACGCAAAGGCTGGCGCATTCAAGGATAAGGCCGTGCGTAAGGCTGTTGTTCAGGCATTCGACGTTGCTACATACAACAAGATTCAGTTCCAGGGAATGAGCTGGAAGAGCGAGCAGCCAGGTTCGGAGCTTCTCTCCATGTTCCAGGCTGGCTACAAGAACAACCTCCCAGCTGATGGTAAGTTCAACGTAGAAAACGCTAAGAAGACTCTTGAGGCCGCTGGCTACAAGATGGGCAAAGACGGCTACTACGCTAAGAATGGTAAGACCGTTCAGTTTACATTTACCTTCTTCGGCGATGACTCCACTCAGGCAGCTCTTGCTAACGCATTCCAGGCAATGATGAAGAAGGCTGGAATGAAGTGCAAGACTGTAAACAAGCCTGCATCTAAGTTCTCTAAGACTGTAAGCTCCTTCGACTTCCAGGTGCTTCCAATGGCTTGGGTTTCCCAATCTCCATTGAGCTTCTTGGCATCCGCTTCCCAGGTATACGGTTCTAAGAGCGATTCCAACTTTACTGGCACTGGCAGCAAGAAGATTGATGCCGTTCTAGCCAAGATTGGCAAGACCTACGATTACAAGGAACAGACTGCATTGGCCAACAAGGGTGAGTCCATGGCTTTCGCCGAGTATGGTACACTCCCAGTTTCTGCTCCTCCAACCTATCAGGCATACAAGAAGGGCTTCGCTAACGGCGGTCCTGCTGGATATGCTAACGTTTTTGTTGAAAACATTGGTTGGCAGAAGTGAGTAAATTTGTAGCGATAACTCGCGCAAGTTTACTAAGCTGATTGCTTAACTTATAGCATGTGGCGTGTGGTCTTTGGCTGCACGCCACATGCTTTCGTGCGCTTTGACTGAGCTTGAAATCAACAGGATTTCAAGCTCCTTCAAAGCGTGATTTGGCTCAATTGTGAAGCACGGTGTGCTTCACATGCCAAATCAGCCGAACGGCTATGCCGTGAGGAATAAGCGCTCGCTACGAAACTCGCTCAACACCAAACAAGAGCTGTCGATTAAACTATAAATTTAAGATTAAGTCTCAAAAAACAAAGTCAAAAATAAGGGAGAATCTAGCGCATGTATGTAAATCCAAATAAACGCAAAGACGCGAGTAACGTGCGCTGGGTTTTGCAATATTGTAAGCCAGATATGTGGAGAGTAGGCGTATCGCTAGTTCTTTTTACTATAAACGACACAATGGCAATGACAATGCCTCTGCTTTCGGGCTTTATTGTAGACAAAATAATTATTGGCAAACAGCATGATTTACTTCTTGGCGTATGCGTGCTAATGGTTGCAATGATGATTGTTCGCGTTGGATCAAGGTATATCTACCAGCTTCTAATGGAAAAGTTTGGCCAAAATGCCGTGTATCGCCTTGTAAGCGACGAGTACGAAAAGCTACATTCGCTTGATTTTACGTACTTTAATCACACGCGCACAGGCGACATTATGAGCCGCATGACTTCGGATACGGACGCGATTCGCCACATTTTAAGCTGGGTATCTTATATGGCGCTGGATTGCTTAGTGATGTTTGTGTTTGCGCTAGTTATAATGTTTTCAATCCAATGGCAGCTAGCGCTAGCACTTATGGCAATTACGCCATTTTTGTTCTTGCTTGCAAGACTTATGGGCAAGAATGCTAGGCCAAAGTTTCTTGCGATTCGCGAATCGTTTGCGCGAATGAACTCAATGGTAGAAGAAAATATTGAAGGCAATCGTGTTGTAAAGGCTTTTGTGCGCGAGCCTTTTGAAACACAGAAATTCGATAAATGCAACGAAGACTACTTTAACCGCAATATTACGCTTGCAAAAAACACGCAAAAATACATGCCATGGCTTGACGGCATGGGCTTTGCGCTAGAGCTTGTAACAGTAGGATTTGGCGGATGGCTTGTGCTTAACGGAAGCATGACTTTGGGCGCGTTTGTAACGTTTAACAGCTTCCTTTGGATGCTCCACATGCCAGTAAGAATGGTTGGGTGGCTTATTAACGATTGGCAGCGATTCAACGCAGGATGTGTAAATATTCGTAAGCTTCTTACGCAAGAATCGCATATTGATTTGCCATCTGCCTCCGAGAAAAACGTTAAGGTAAAGGGCCATGTAACTTTTGAACACGTTGATTTTGCGTTCCCAGATGATCTTGATTCCCCAGTTTTAAGCGATATTGATTTAGATGTTCCAGCAGGCACAAAGCTTGGAATCTTAGGCGAAACAGGAGCTGGAAAGTCAACGCTTGTAAGTCTTATAGCAAGATTCTATGATCCTACGCGTGGTCGTGTTTTAATTGATGGAAAAGACGTGCGCGAATTGCCTCTAGAAACTGTTAGAAATCAAGTTAGCATAGTTGCGCAAGAAACATTCCTGTTTTCCGATACGATTGCAGGAAATATTGGCTTTGGGTTGCCTCAAAACGAGGAAAATTGCAAAGAATTAGATAACACGATTAGGCGCATGGCAAGAATCGCAGATGCAGACGATTTTATTATGAATATGCCAGAAGGCTACGAAACTATAGTAGGCGAGCGAGGAGTTGGTCTTTCGGGCGGTCAAAAGCAGCGCTTAAGTCTTGCTCGCGCGCTAGCTAATAATCCTGCAATCTTGATTATGGACGATACAACTTCTGCAGTAGACATGGAAACTGAGGAGCATATCCAAAAAGAGCTAAAAAAGTTAGAT
Source organism: Gardnerella lacydonensis (assembly GCF_048545055.1). NCBI lineage: Bacteria > Bacillati > Actinomycetota > Actinomycetes > Bifidobacteriales > Bifidobacteriaceae > Gardnerella > Gardnerella lacydonensis. Next base: position 10,907 of record NZ_JBKQXT010000006.1, on the reverse strand, counting down.
GGTTCTCGCACAGTAATCACAATTGCGCACAGAATCTCGTCTGTTAAAGATGCAGACATGATTATTGTGCTAGATCACGGCAAAATCGTAGAACGCGGAACGCATGAGCATCTTGTGGCGTCGCATGGAAGATATTGGGAAATCTACAAAAAGCAGCTTGGTATGCAAATGGGCAAAGCTTTGGGATTTGAAGATTTAGACAAGGCTAAAGGTGAGTAGAATGGCGCAACGCAACACTTATAAAGAAGATGAAAGCCAAGAAGAGCACGTAAATTTACACGAGTTGATGCGCGTTCGCAAATACATAAAGCCGTACGCATGGCAGCTAGTCAAAATAGTTTTAGTTGTTATTAGCGGAAGTTGCATTATGACAATAACGCCAATGATTACAAAAACACTTATAGACGTAGTTTTGCCTAATAAAAACGTTTCGTATTTGTATGCGCTTATTGCATTGTTTGGCGTGCTTATTGTGTTGTATGAGCTTGGTTTGGCATACAGAACGCTTGCTATTACGCGACTTGGTCAAATGATAATTAAAGATATGCGCCGCGATATTTTTACGCACGTGCAATCGTTGTCGTTTGATTACTTCGATTCGCGCCCACACGGCAAAATTTTGATTCGCATAGTAAACTACATTAATACGCTTTCCGACACGCTTTCGTCTGGTTTAATCAACGTATTTTCCGATGTTTTTGTGCTAATCATTACGCTGATCGCAATGTTTTCTATAGATTGGCGAATGGCATTGTGGAGCCTTGTATTATTCCCAGTTTTTATAATCTGGACTCGCACTTTGCAAATTTTGCAACGAAAAGCGTCTAAAAAACTGTCAAATAAGCAAAGCAATCTTAACGCATATTTGCACGAATCAATCGCAGGAGTAAAAACCACTCAAACTTTTGCGCGTGAATCAGAACAATACGCTACATTCCAAGAGCAGCAGTCGGGAGTCAGAAAAGCGTGGATGCGAAACGTTAGAGTGCAAATGCTACTTTGGCCAGGAGCTTCGATTATTGAAAGCGCAGCAATTTCGCTGCTCTACTACGTTGGCATAACAAACGCGAGCAGTATGAACATAAGCACGGGTACGCTTATAGCATTTGTGTGGTATTCGAGTACTTTTTGGGAGCCAGTTGTAAACATTGGTAACTTCTACACGCAACTTGTAACATGCTCAGTGTATTTGGAGCGTATTTTTGAAACGCTAAGCATTAAGCCAAATATTGTAGATAAGCCAGATGCAAAAGAATTGCCGCAAATTAAAGGCAGGGTTTACGTAAACGACGTTGTGTTCCGCTACGAAGAGAACGGAAAGCCGATTTTGAATTTAGTTGACTTGCACATTGAGCCTGGAACAACGGTTGCGCTTGTAGGTCCTACTGGAGCGGGTAAAACAACGCTTGTAAGCCTGCTTTCTAGATTCTACGACGTTTCCGAAGGCTCAATCACAATTGACGGCTACGATGTGCGCTCAATAACGTTAGCATCTTTGCGCAAACAAATGGGCGTTATGCTTCAAGACAGCTTTATATTTAGCGGAACTGTTAAAGAAAACATTCGTTACGGTAAGCTTGATGCAACAGACGAGGAGATTGAGTCGGCGGCTCGCATAGTTCACGCGCACGAGTTTATTGAAGAATTGCCTAATGGCTACGATACGGAAATTGAGGAGCGAGGAGCCACTCTTTCTGCAGGACAAAGGCAGCTTATATCGTTTGCCAGAGTATTACTTGCGAATCCGCGAATTCTAATTCTAGACGAAGCAACAAGCAATATAGATACGCGTACAGAAGAGGCGTTGCAAGCTGGATTGGCTCAATTGCTTAAAAATCGTACTTCTTTTGTGATTGCACACAGGCTTTCTACAATCGAGAATGCGGATTTGATTTGTGTGATTGACCATGGGCAAATCGTGGAGCGCGGAAGCCACGAGCAACTTATGGAGCAAAAAGGTGCATACTACAGGCTTGTGGAATCGCAATACGCTGCGATTAGTGCTGCGATCCAGTAAGCGCAAAAGTTGCGTTTTAAGTCACGTTTTAAGTCACGTTAAATATGCGACTACACTTGTAAATCATGAGTAAGCATCATCGCGAGCACAATTGGGCGCCTTCTTTAACAGAGCAGTCTGAAATATGGCAGAATCTAATTAAAGAAGGCATAACAATTGCAGACGACCACACACACATGTTAAGCGTAGTGGATTTTGCAAAAAATCTTAATCAAGAATTATCGCAAAAAGGGCGAGAACCAATTGCGGAACCAAGTGCAGATGACTTAGTAAATAGCGCAAAAGCATCAGGCGTTTCTAAAATGATTGAAGTTGGATGCGAATACCCAGATTGGCAGCCAACAATAGATTTTGCGGCAGCTCACGCGGATTGCGTGCGTGCTGCAATAGCGATTCACCCCAATGAAGCGCCTCTACACGGTCATAGGGGAGCAGAAGGGCCAGACGGCTTACCGGTGGTTTATAAGCCGTACCACGATATTCCATTTGACGAAGCAATGCAACACTTGCGCTCGCTAGTCGTAGATAACGCAGAAGAAGTAGTGGCAATAGGTGAAACGGGATTAGACTATTTTCGCACAGGCGAGTCTGCAAGGATTTACCAACGCGAATCATTCCGCGCGCATATAGCACTTGCAAAAGAGCTTAATTTGCCGCTTCAAATTCACGATAGAGATGCTCATAGTGATGTTGTAGAAATTTTGCTAAAAGACGGAGCGCCAGAGCGCACAGTGTTTCACAGCTATTCTGGCGGGAAAGACTTAGCTCAAGTGCTAAAAGAAAACGGATGGTACGCAAGTTTTTCTGGAACGATTAGCTATAAAGGTAACGAAGATTTACAAGAATCTGCGCGAATCATTGGCAAAGATCACATAACTGTTGAAACAGATGCGCCGTACCTTACACCAATGCCGTATAGGGGTCGTCCGAACGCGCCTTATATGGTTCCTTATACACTTGAATCGTTAGCAACCGCGCTTGACTGTTCTTTGCTAGAAGTAGCAAAGTCAACTTTAAAAACAACGAAAGAAATCTACGGTTTTTAGATGATCTAGTCTTATATTCTTGCTTTGATTAAGCCTTATTTTTCAAGGATTCTGTGGCAATTTTGCGCTATATATCTGTTATTGTATACAATATTTAGGTACAAATAAATAAAACTGTAAGCAGTAAGACCATATGCGACTTCTTATTATGGCAGATTATTGCAAAGAAGAGGTCTTACTTTTTGGAGGAAAAATCAAGCATGACTAAGTCACGCGTTTCAGCGCTATCTAACGATGACGCTAAGGATCTTCGCAACGGGGCGAAGGAGTCTGAGAAGGCTGCTAAGGGAGTAACGAACCCTAAAGAGGCGATTCTAAAAGCCGCTTCTTTTACAAAAGCGCCAAAAGTTTCTCAGAAAACCACCACTCGCGAAGAACGAGAGGCGTTGGCGTATCAGCAGGCTAAAGAAGTTAAAGAGGCTGAAAAGCTTGCGGATAGTGCGGTTAGAGGTCCACTTGGCAGATGGTGGGCGAAGATCCAAACCAGCTCAGATAAATTTACTTTAGGTATGTCGATAGTGGCATTGGGCGTTGTTTATGGAGATATTGGAACTTCTCCTTTGTACACTGCTCAAACATTCTTAGCTGGTCAAGGCGGATTGCAAAACATTAGTCGCGAAGCCGTTTACGGAATGTTATCCCTAGTGTTTTGGTCAATCACGCTGATCACAACCGTAAAATACGTGTTTGTAGCTATGCGCACAGACAACAAAGGCGAAGGTGGAATTTTTGCACTCTACTCGCTTATTAGACGAAAAGGCGCGTGGCTTGCGATTCCAGCAATGATTGGCGGTGCTGCGTTCCTTGCTGATTCTGTTTTAACTCCAGCAGTTTCAATATCTTCCGCAGTAGAAGGTCTGCGAACTATATCTGCGTTTAGGCCTATTTTCTTAGAAAACGACAATCTATCTTTAATGATCACCGTGGTTATTATTGTGATTCTGTTTTCGGTTCAACAGCGAGGAACTGAAAGAATAGGCAAAGTTTTCGGCATAGTAGTTATGATATGGTTCGGATTCCTAGCGCTTGTTGGAATCATGAATATTGGAGAAGATTGGGCAATTTTTGAAGCTTTGAACCCAATTTACGGCTTGAAGTTTTTGTTTAGTTCGCACAATGTGCAAGGAATGGCGTTAATGGGCATCATATTCCTTTCCACAACAGGTGCGGAAGCCTTGTATTCTGATATGGGCCATGTTGGGCGTGGAAACGTTTACGTTACGTGGCCATTTATTAAAGTTGCTCTTGTTCTAAACTACTTTGGTCAAGGCAGCTGGATGCTACAACATCAAAACAATAAAGCATTATGGTCTATAGAAGGCTTAAATCCTTTCTTCCAGATGCTCAGCCCGAATTTACGTTATGTAGCCGTTGTGCTTTCTGTAACAGCAGGCATTATTGCATCACAGGCTTTGATTACTGGTGCATTCACTATGGTTTCAGAAGCTACAAGCCTTAATTGGATGCCTCATCTCCAGGTGCGTTACCCTGCGCGTACTCGTGGTCAGCTTTATATTCCAGTTGTTAATTTTGTGCTTTGTCTTGCAACTCTTACGGTTTTAGCTGTGTTTAAAGATTCAGAGCATATATCTGGAGCATACGGTCTTGCGCTTACGCTTACCATGATTGCTACAACAACACTTCTTACTGTTCACATGTGGTATCAAAAGAAGAAGATTGCTGCTTTAATTTTTGCCACTGTGTTCTTGATTATCGAGATTTTGTTCTTTATAGCATCTATGGCAAAATTCATGCATGGTGGTTGGTTTACCATGATTCTTGGGGCTACGATTCTTATCGTTATGCTCACTTGGAAGGATGGCACTAAGATTGAGCGTTCTCAACGCTTGCACATGAAGCCTAAGGATTTTCTGCCTGTGCTAGATAAGCTTCATCGTGATTTCCGTATTCCTTATTTTGCAGATAACATTGTTTATTTGACTTCAGATAAGGAAATGAAGCGTTTGGATACTGGAATCTTCTTCTCTATTTTTGCGGATCATCCTAAGCGTGCGCGCGCGTGGTGGGCTGTGTCAGTGGAAACGGATGATGCTCCGTTTACTCGCGAATATTGCGTGGAGAATTTTGGTACGGACTATTTGTTCCGCGTTAAGATCAAACTTGGGTTTAAGGTTTCTCCTTCGATTCCTGCGTATTTGCATCAGATTATGCACGATTTGTCGCATACTGGCGAGCTTCCGCAACAGCAATCTGTGTACCCTAAGGTTGATGCGGATCCAGATATTGGTCCAATTCGTTACGTGCTTTTGCATAAGGCTTTGATGCCTGAGTCGAATATTTCTTTGCGTGGTGCGTTATCGCTAAAAATGAAGTATGCGATTCGTCATATTGCTGGAACGCCTGTTAAGTGGTTTGGATTAGCTCCGTATAATCCTGTTGTAGAAGTTCAGCCGTTGTTTGTTTCCACTCGTAGACCTCCTCGTTTAAAGAGAGAAGAAGTTGCTTCTTCTAGAGCAGTTCAGTCTTTGCAAGGTTCAGGAGTTGTGTCTGATGTTGCGTCGGATGCTGAACAAACAACTATTATGAACGCTAGAGATATTGTTAATGCAAATGTTTCTAGCGATGGCAAGTCTGAGAAGTCTGAAAAGTCTGCAAATAAGGATCCTAAGGAATCTAAAATATCTAACACTGGCAAAATCGCTAGAATAGATACTGGTCAGATTAAAGCAGTTAAAAAGTGAAGTGATTTAAGCAACTAAGCAACAAGTGCTTTGTTTGTGTTGCTTTATTGTGTTGCTTTGTTTTAAGGAGCGCGGTGTAATTATGCTTGCAGATTTGCCTGATTTTAATAGGATCGAAAAGTTGCATCGCGCTGCTGCGCCAAGTGAAGCTGCGTACAATTTGATTCACTGCCATTGTGTTGTTATTGCTACGATTTCTTGGATGCTCGCAAGACACCAAAATCAGTTGTTGGCTTTTAAGCAGCTTGGTAGTATTGAGGATTTTGCGGATAAGTCGCCAGCATCCGTCGAACGGATTATGCTATGTCAAATATCTAAAATCAATAAAGACTTAAAAAGTAGATGTGATTTAGCAAAGTCGTGTCTTGAAAAATTAATAAATTTAGATCCATTATCTCTTCCTCAAATCGATGGGGGTGCGGCTCCAAGTGATTATGTAGACGAATATGCTGCATTTGCTGGAGGATTGTTGCACGATATCGGAACTTATTTTGTTTTAGATAAAGACGGTTCGCGCGAAGAGAACGGTAAGTTGGAGTTTGACGGTCCTCATTATATTTTGCACGGCTTGCGCGGCTACAACTATTTGATTGATAACGGTTTTAGCGAAGATACTGCGCAATTTGCGCGTAATCATACTGGTGTAGGGCTGACTCGCGAGCAAGTTGTTTCGCAGAATTTACCGCTTCCAGCTGGCGACTATATTCCGCAAACTATTGAACAAGAAATTGTGATGGTTGCAGATAAATACAACAGTAAGTCGATTCCGCCGCGATTTTTAACAGTTGATACATATAGACGTAAAGCTGAACGATTTGGCGAAGAAAATGCAAAGCGATGGATGTTCTTGGTTAATAAGTATGGCAGAGTGAGTGTTTGCAAGCTTGCAGATTTCTTTGGGCTTAAGGTTGATTAAGCAAAGTTGATTAATCTTTGCTTAATCTTAGATTTTGCTTTTATGACTATAAAGCCGCTAATCCAAGTGCAGTGTTTACTTCGGCTACAATATCGTGCATAGCAGCGCTTGCTGCAGCTGCGTCACCTTCCATAATTGCCTGCGTCACCTTTTTATGGTTTAATATCGCTTCTTTGTTTGGTTTTTGCGGATAAAGATTTAGCTCAACTCTGCCGCGTAATACGCTTTCAACTATTGAACTAAGTTTTGCAAAAATCGGGTTACCGCTATTTGCAAGCAAAAGAGTATGGAACTGGATATCTAATTCATGAAAATCTGCCAGTCTATTTTCTTCCACTGCTTTTAGCATATCGTGACCAATTACGCCCACTTTATAGCGTATTTCTACATTTCCGCGTAATGCGCATCCAGCTGCTGCAGCGGGTTCTACAACAAGACGAAGTTCTGTTAATGCTCGTAGTTCATTTTCTCTGTATGGTGAATGTAATTTCCATGTGATTACGCGTGCATTTAAATCGTCCCAATTTTCTGGGCTGCAAGCTATTACGCCTGTTCCGCGTTGAAATTGTACACACCCCAAAGATGCTAATAGTCTTGTTGCTTCTCGAGCTACTGTTCTAGATATTCCATATTGTTTTTGAATATCTTCTAGTTTTCGATTAGTTTTTGGCTCCCATTTGTTATTTACTATTTCGTCTGCGAGAGCATCCGCTATAGATAGATGTAAAGGAGCGTTTTCGGTCACTAAGTCACTAGAAATTTGACTTTGTGTGGTATTAGACACCATATTTGCCTCGCAGTTTTATGTATATTTATGGTTTCATCCTAGCAAATAGAAAATGAAAATATAGTTATGCTCAAAAAATAATACATTAAAGACTCTTAATTCTTTGACAAAGAGTCTTTGTGTGGTATTCTTATAGTGTTGTCAATAACAAAGGAGCTATTATGGCGATTCACATTGTAGTGATGGGCGTTGCTGGTTGCGGCAAGTCTACTGTTTCTGAGGCAATTCGTGATCAACTTGGTTACACTCTGGCAGAAGGTGATGATTTTCATCCAAAAGCTAATATAGATAAAATGTCCGCAGGAATTGCGCTAACAGATGAAGATCGTTGGCCTTGGTTGGATCTTATTAACAAATGGATGGTTGCGCGTGAAAGTCTTGGAGAAAACACAGTTGTTTCAAGCTCTGCATTAAAACGGTCATATCGCGAAGTTCTTTCTAAAAATCTAAACGTGTACTTCTTGCATTTAAACGGAAGCCATGAGTTAATAGCGCAGAGGCTAAAAGATCGTAAAGGACACTTTATGCCGCCATCTTTATTGCCAAGTCAGTTCGCAATTTTGGAGCCTCTAGGTAAAGAAGAAAACGGAACCGTTATATCGATTGAAGGTTCTGTTGAAGATATGGTTCATAGAGCTATCAAAGCAGTGAAAGCATATGAACAATCGCAGCTGCAAAAACAATCATAAATGCAAAACAATAGCAATTGTAAAGTGGCGCAATTGTAAAGCAGCACAAAAATATACATTCAAAAATTACTAACGCAAATAACAAAGTTGTTAGCGCATTGATCGTAAACAAAAGATCACAAGGAATTATAAATAAAGCATCACAATAATTAAAACAATTCACAAAATCATGGAGGATTTATGAGTGGGTTAATTCTTGCGGCAATATTAGGTATAGCGCTTATTGTCGTACTTATTGCAGTGGTAAAAGTACATCCCTTCCTATCGTTGATGATTGGTTCGATTGCAACTGCAATCATTGCAGGAGTTCCATATGATAAAAGTCTTACAAGCTTTACTAATGGAGTTGGTTCCACAGCATCAGGAGTTGGATTACTCATTGCTTTAGGCGGAATTATTGGAATTCTTCTTACGCGTTCTGGTGGAGCAGACGTGATTTGTGACACCATACTTAAGAAAGCTCCAGAACATAAGCTTCCATGGGCTATGGCGCTGAGCGCATTTATTGTTGGAATTCCACTGTTCTTTGAAGTTGGTGTAGTGATACTTATACCAATTATTCTTCTTGTTGCTCGTCGTACAAAAATGCCAGTAATTGCTTTAGGAATACCGGCGCTCGCAGGCTTATCGGCTTTGCATGCTTTTGTACCGCCACATCCTGGACCGCTCGTTGCTATTGATGCTTTGCATGCAAACCTTGGATTGACTTTGGCTTTTGGTTTGATTATCGCCATACCAACTGTAGCAATCGCAGGACCTCTAATGGTTCATTGGATGGTAAAAATGGTTCCTATTCAAGCTAAGAAAGAAGAAGACAATAAGAAGGAAGATAAGCCACAAAATCGCCCTACATTCGCGGAAGCATCTAGCGTAATTTTACTTCCAGTAATTCTTATGCTTGCAGCCAGTGTTGTTGATATTACGGGGCAATCAAAATCTACATTTGGTAGTGTAATTGCATGGATTGGAACACCACTTGAAGCTCTTACAATCACCACTATTTTTGCGATGATATTATTTGCTATTCGCGCAAAGTGGAGTAGGGATACATTAAATTCTCTGGTAGGCCTTTCGTTCTCCTCAATTGCAAGTATCTTGTTGATAGTTGCTGCTGGAGGTGGATTCAAGCAAACTCTTGTAGATTCTGGAATTGGTAAAGTTATTGCTACGGGCATTGTTCAGGCAAATCTTAATCCTCTTCTTGCTGGATGGATTGTTGCTGTACTAATTAGGCTGGCGACTGGATCTGCAACCGTTGCAACCGTAACGGCATCTGGAATTGTTGCGCCTTTGGCTGCAAATCTAAATCAAGTACAATTAGCGTTACTCGTACTAGCTATTGGTGCTGGATCAATCTTCTTATCTCATGTAAATGATGCTGGATTCTGGTTGGTTAAAGAATATTTCGGTATGAGCGTAGGACAAACATTTAAAACATGGTCATTAATGGAAACAGTATTGTCTGTTGTTGGACTTGCAATTATTATGCTAGTTTCTGCTGTTGTTCCTGTGTTCATATGAAATTAAAAAGATTATCTGAATAAGTTTCGTGACAGTTTTTCAAAAGTTATTAAAAGTTATTAAAAGTTATCAAAAAATTTGAAAGAAGGAATTTATTATGCAATTAGGTGTTATCGGTTTAGGGCGCATGGGCGGAAACATGGTTAAGCGCTTGCGCGAAGGAGGTCATGAAGTTGTTGGATACGACGTTAGTGCCGAATCAAATCGAGATGTTGATTCTTTAGAAAAATTGGTACAAAGACTTTCTAGTCCGCGTATTGTATGGGTTATGGTTCCAGCTGGTTCTCCTACAGACACAACTATCGAAAAATTAAGCAATCTTCTCGAAGATAATGACCTAGTAATTGATGGAGGCAATACTAGGTATATTGATGATCAACGTCATTCTGCTGAATTAAAAGCAAAGGGAATCCATTTTATGGATGTTGGAGTTTCAGGCGGAGTTTGGGGATCTACTCGTGGTTACGCATTGATGGCTGGCGGCTCCGATGAAGATTATCAGAGAATGTTACCAATTTTCGAGACTTTGAAGCCTGAAGGCTCTGACGGACTAGTTCATGCTGGTGCTGTTGGTGGTGGTCATTTTGCCAAGATGGTTCACAATGGAATTGAATATGGCATGATGCAGGCTTTTGGTGAAGGCTTTGCAACAATGATGCGTTCAGAATTAATAGATGATCCAGCTAAGGTTATGTCTTCATGGCGCCAAGGTTCTGTTGTTCAATCTTGGTTGCTTGACTTATTCGCGCGCGCTGCAAAAGACGATCCTACATTAGAATCTATGCCTCCTGTTGCTAATGAATCTGGTGAAGCAAAGTGGATGGTTGAAGCTGCACTTGAACTTGGTGTTCCAACCCCAGTTACCGCATGCTCATTGTGGGCTCGCCAAGTATCTCGCGGAGGTGGAGATGACACTTTGCGAGTAGTTTCATCGTTGCGTGCGCAGTTTGGTGGCCATGTGACTAAAAAATAATCAAAGCAAGTAGAAAATATCTAAGGTAAAAATAGGTAAAATAGATAAAAAATAGATAAAGATTGTATAGATGGGCAGTTATGTGTTAATTGCCCATCTATTTTTGTTTGCGACACTCCCGGGTTTTGGGTTTTTTATGGTTTTTTGTTTGTTTTTTGGGTTGTTTTTGGTTTTGTGTTGGTGGTTGTGGTGGTTTGTTGTGGTTTTTTGCGTGTTTTCGACACGCCGATGTTTTGGCTTGTTTTCAATGGTTTTG
>NZ_JBKQXT010000005.1:5126-112170 GCF_048545055.1 Gardnerella lacydonensis | reverse complement strand
TGGTTTTGTGAGTTGACTGTTGAGGGTAATTAGCAGTGCTGTTTTTGCTAGGGACAGTAATAGTGCTGTGATTATTAAGGGCTTGGAGATAGATGCTACTAGGGGCGTCAACTCTCCGAGCCTTTTTGTTTTCTTTAAATTTTTTATTTTCAATTATTGAGCAATTTAATATTTTTGTGTGTGTTGTGAGAGTTTAAAAATTTTGTAAAGAATTTGCACCAAAATTGGTGCCTAAATGTTTTTTGTTATATGCTTATATCATAAATAAAGCTTAAATCTTAATTTTGAATTAATTGTTATTGCAGATTTTTTATAAAAGGGCGTATATATGGTTTCTGTGAATATTCGAGCACTACGTCGCTCAAAAAAATTAACTCAACAAGAGTTAGCTGAAGCATTAGGAGTATCTCGTAACAGCATTGTGCGATACGAAAATGGTACAAGTGCTATTTCAACTAGGCTAATAGATAAAATTTGTGATAAATTCAAGGTTTCTTTTTTTGATATCGTAAATGAAAAAGAATTATCTGCATCTGATAAATACGATTTGAACATGAAGATTGAAGTTTTAAAGGAGCGTGGCGCACTTTTACTAGCTCGTTTATATAAATACGAGGATAGTATGAATATACAATTTGATGATTCTTCTAATGCGTGGATTGCGATTAGTGATGATTTATCAGATGTAATTAATACAAAGATTTATACATCTACAAATTTTGAAGATATAAATCGTTATGTTGGATATTTAGATGGCATAGAACGTTTGCTTGAATACGTAAGTTGCAATAAAAATAGTTAACAATCGTATAGAAACAATATGGGTAAGTGTGATTTTGCTATGGTTATAGAAGATTTTAGCGAAGAGTATTTTACTCACTGTTTGTTAAGAAATTTACGTTCTTTACAAATGTATAAGCATGCAGATTTGCATCCTAGGGCGGTTTTACTAGGTGGTCAAAGTGGTGCTGGTAAAACTACCATTCACATAGTAAAACAAAAAGAATTTAGCGGTAACATAATAATCCTTGATGCTGATAGCTATAGGACTCAACACCCTCATTATTGCGAGTTACTTGATAAATACGGTAAAGAAAGTGTTAAATATACGAGTGCTTTTTCCGCAAAAATGGTGAGAAGCCTAATTGATGAGTTAAGTTCTAAAAAGTATAATCTCATAATTGAAGGTACTTTGCGCAGTGTTGAAGTGCCTAGCAGCACTGCAAAAATGTTGATAGATCGCGGTTACCGTGTTTCTCTTGCTGTTATTGCAACAAAACCTGAATTGTCGTGGCTCAGTACACTGATTAGCTACAGGGAAATGTATTTGGAAGATCCTAAAAGTGCTAGGGCAACTCCTAAGGATCATCACGACAATATTGTGAACAATATAGTAGATAACTTGTTGAAATTAGAAAAATCGAAAATATTTGACAGAATTCAGATTTACAAGCGAGACGAAAAATGCATATATGATTCTGATTCGTATAAAAATAGTCCAAATATTACAGCAGCTAGTGTTCTTAAGGAAGTGCTCTTTGGCAAGAAAACTATTGATGAGAAAAAGTTGATTTGCCACGCTAAGAATAGGTTGAAGGAATTAGACAAGTTGATAGATAAAAGTTTGTAGAATTTGCAGAGACTTGCATTAGCGCGTCTGATTTGCGCGAGTGGGTTATTTTGTAGTATTTTTGTTTCTTTTATCCCGTGTTTGTTTCCAAAATCGCCAAATACGTAAACAAACGTGGGCAAGTGTTCTTGCTTTTGTTTACCAGAACACTAAATACGTAAACAAACGTGGGCAAGTGTTCCCGAGTTTGTTTCCAAAACCGTCAAATACGTAAACAAACGCGGGAAAATCGCTCGCGCGTTACAGCGCGCTCACGTCTTCGCCGCGCGTAAAGTCCACTGGACTTTACGTTTGAGCGGCTCAGCGCTCCGAATTACCTTCGCGCGCTACGCTTTAAGCGCGAAGGAAGGTCGTCGCGCCCGCTTTTGTTTACCAAATGGGTCAAAAAGGGAACAAACACGGGGTAGTAGGTAGTCGGCAAAAAGTGTATCTAAAAATTCGAGTTTTCATTGAAATACCAAGAAAAACTCGGCGTAGTTAATAAAAAACGAGCACATTCACAATAAAAGTGAATATGCTCGTCTTTTTTTTTTAAGATAGTTTAAAATCACCAAAAATAAAGGTTAATAAACCACTGACTTAAGCATTTGGTCTTTTGCCGTGATTTGCTGCCTTTTTGCGGCGTGCCTTGCGCTTACGTCCACGCATACCCATAATAAACTCCTAACGATTAAAATGAACAACCTTAGGGATTATCGCACATTGCCAAGACGTTCAAGCTTTTGTCTTTCGCAAGATGTCCCATATCTGCAGCTATCACATATTCTCAATCAGAGGTGAAATCCTAAATTGGTTAACAACAGTTTCCTGTGGTGCTATCACAGTCAAGTCTGTTCCTGTGTTAAATGCATTCGCATACGCCGTCTGTGGTTCCACAGCAACTCCGCAAGGATGCTTGTCTGCAGGGAAACCAGTCGCAGTGCACACTTGGAATGATGTTACGCTTTTATCGCCTTTTACCGCTATTTGTAAGTCGTCAGCGCGCGTAAAAATCGCAGTAGCCCACTCATCGTCATCCCTAATTAAATCAGTCCAAGCATCATCAAATGGCTGATTAACTAAAAATGGATTATCGCGTAAATCAAATCGCGTTCCGTCCACGCTTTCTGTACCAACTGGGATTAAACTTTCATTTGCGCGCACATGCGTTTTTGCAGGAAGCTTAAGCTTGCACTTAGAGTTTAGTTGATCAATCTCGTCTCCATGCCCTTGTAATCCGTTGCACAGCCAAGGGTGCATTGCGGCAGCCCATGGAGCATCATCATTGCCATGATTGGTTGTATTTAACGTTAAATGAATCCCATAATCGTCAAGCTCCCAAGTGGCTATGGTAACAATGTCAAAAGGATATCCTTCTATATTTGGTGATCGCCATAAAAGACTCACACTTGATTGTGTAACGCTTAAAGTTTGCCAGTATGAGCGGTATCCGTAGCCGTGCAAAGCTGTGTCTCTATCTCGCTCATCGATAGGCAGAGTATAAGACGCGTTTTGGAACTTGTAAGACGCTTTATTTACACGATTTGGGAAAGGAATCAGTATTTGTCCATTGTAGCAAGGCGGTAACTCGTCAGCCTCAAATGGCACAACAATATCACTATTTCTCCAAGTAAAATTGCGTAGTGCAGCTCCAAGTTGTGTTATTGTAGCCTTGTAATCTTTGTGGCAAATCGTGTATTGGTTACCTGTTCTCGGTGGTAGCGAATACGATTTCATAAATCACCCCTATGTGAAAACGTTTTAATACTTCTAATACAATATAATACTTCTAATATAAATTGTATTACTTAAGCTAATATATCTGCCACGGTTGCATTAAGCAAGCTAACTAAATCGTTTGGGTTTAGAACAACATCAAGACCGCGTTTGCCTCCAGAAACAAGAATCTCATCAAAGTGCATAACACTAGCATCCAGAACGGTTTCGTGATGAGTACGCTGTCCAAATGGGCTGATTCCACCAACCACGTAGCCGCTTTCGCGTTGAGCTACATCTGGGCTTGTCATACTGGCTTTTTTGGCGTGTACCGCGCTAGCAATCGCCTTCATGCTTAATCTACCGTTTACTGGTACAATCCCAACTACGCGTTTTTCCCCAGTGTCTACCATAAGTGTTTTGCACACTTGTTCAGCATTTACGCCTAATTTTTGCGCTGCTTCCATGCCATACCCGTCATCCATGTGATCTGCATCGTGCTCATAGTCAACAACGCGGAACGTAATTCCAGCGTTTTCTAACTGTGCGATTGCTGGCGTTGCTTTGCCTGTTGTAGCATGTTTTTTGCTCATTTTTACCCCCAGTGTGCAAAATGCTTTGCGAAAACCCCCTGCGATGAGTCACCGCAAGGGGTTTATAGCTTTATTTTAGCTTTATTAGCTTTACAGTGTTTCGCTAACTTTACTCAGCAATCTCAGCGAAGTAAAGCAAGGTGCGAATCATGTTAGCAGTAAAGCCGTACTCGTTGTCGTAGAAGGTAACGGTACGAGCCAAGGTAACGCCGTCAACAGTGTTAACATCGGTCTGAGTTGGATCGAAAACGCCACCGTGGGTGTCGCCGATGATATCGGAAGACACGATGCTGTCAGCATTGTAACCGAAGTACTCGCAGTTTTCGAAAGCCTTCTTGAAAGCGTCGTTAATTTCTTCAGTGGTTGCTGGCTTCTCGAGAACAGTGGTCAACTCGGTAACAGATCCATCTGGAACCTGAATACGCTGAGCATGACCCTGAAGCTTGCCGTTAACTTCTGGAACAACCTTACCGATTGCCTTAGCAGCACCAGTGGAGTGCTCGATGGTGTTGCAAGCTGCAGAACGGTTGTTGCGTGGCTTGGAGCCGCGTGGGCCGTCGAGAATCATCTGGGTGCCAGTGTAAGCGTGGATTGTGGTCATGAAGCCAGACTTAATGCCCCAGTTATCCTGCAAAAGCTTAACCATTGCAGCCATGGAGTTGGTGGTGCAAGAGCCAGCGGACACAATGTTGTCGGTTGGCTTTAAGATCTCTTGGTTCACACCAAACACAACGGTTGGGGTGGTTTCGTCTTTAGCAGGAGCAGAGATAAGAACCTTCTTAGCTCCAGCGTTCAAGTGAGCCTGGGACTTTTCTGCAGAAGTGTAGAAACCAGTGCATTCGAGCACGAACTCAACGCCATCGTTCTTAACCCATGGAATATTGTTTGCGTCTTTTTCAGCGTAAACCTTGTAAGTCTTACCATCTACGACGATTGCGTCTTCGGTGGAGGTAACCTCAACTGGGGTGCCGTCGTCGTGGCGGAAAGTGCCATGAGTGCTGTCGTACTTAAGCAAGTAAGCAAGCATCGAAGGAGTGGTCAGATCGTTGATGGCTGCGACTTCGATATCGCCAGCTTGACCGCCACGAGCCTGAAGCTCAAAAATACGACGGAATGCCAAACGGCCGATACGTCCAAAGCCGTTAATACCAATCTTGACTGTCATATGGGATCTCCCTTGAGTGAAACCTTAACGCATAGTTCTAGCGATTTTTCGCGATTTTTAACAATACGTTTTGGTCTTCGTTATTTAAACTAACACGTTCATTTTAATGTGCGGTATGTACGACGCATTGCGAGGCATTTTTGCTCTCTACACCGCAAATTTGCGATTATTTAGGCTATTTTGATGGCACAGCGAGAGCATCCGAGATGTTAGTGTTTATATCACCTAAATCTCCAACTGGTCGCTTAAACCAGCTGACTTGAGGCAGTGGAGCGTCTATAGGGAAGGTGATTACAAGCGTTCCTTCGTGAACGTCGATATGTGCAGGAGTATCGTTTAGTAACTCGTTGCTTAAGCCTTGAACGGCATCACCATACATAGTTGCGTGCTGAAGCTGATATTTAAGACCAGCCTCGTTTACATCGCTAGAAACAGGTGTGTGAGAAAACACAGACACCATGCGACCTTCGGGACCATTGGATGCAGGAAAGTCGAGAGAACCGTTGTGAATTGCGGTAACAATCGTGCCGTCTCCATACAAAAATCCTATTCCACCCCTAACTGCAAGGCGAACCATAAGCTGAATGTTTGAAATAGTGTGATCAACGCGACCACCTAAGCCGCCAAAAATATGGAATTCTCTAGAACCTTTAGCCCAGCCAACTTTAAGAGCAGAAAGCAAATCTGGATCATCTTTTTCGGCGGGAAGTCGCGTAATTGCAGCGTCTGTTGGAAGCTTTAAGCGCACAGAATCAAAGTCACCGATTAGAGCATCAACATGCAAGCCGAGTCTGCACGCATGATCCCAGCCACCATCTGCCGCAATAGTTAAAGCGCGATCAGGAACGTGCTCGCGCGTATGGTCGTAATAATCTCCAGCTGCTAAAACAACGCAGCGCTTTAAAGGCTCCATAGTCACATAATATCGCGCGCGTGGAATTGCGTTTATTTTGCGTGTTTTGCTGCGATTTGTTTAGTATTTTTGAGCACGGTTGATTATTGTCATTGATTATTGTCAAGGCTCCAAGTAGAATGGACGTTTGGCTTGAGTAATCAAGAAAGTGGTATATCCCACCTGGAAGCCCAAAGTGGTTTCGGGTTCATGACTTCGGTCACGTGGCATTTATTTATTGCTACAAAGCCGCACGACTATGAATTTAGGTTGCGTGCTTATTTTGATTGATGTGTGAACTTGAATTTATCTTTGCCTTTTGGTGTGCTGTTCCACTGTTTTAACAAGGATTGGAGTCATCATTAGCGACGAACCACGCATTAACGAAGAGATTCGCGTCTCCCAGGTACGCCTTATCGGTCCGAAAGGCGAGCAAGTGGGGGTCATCGCGACCTCGGTAGCGTTGAACCTGGCAAAGGAAGCGAACCTCGATCTCGTCGAGGTGGCACCTACTGCTAAGCCTCCTGTAGCCAAGCTTATTGACTACGGTAAGTACAAGTACAACGAGAAGATTAAGGCTCGTGAAGCGCGTCGTAATCAAAGCACAGCTGAGATTAAGGAAATTCGTTTCCGACTCAAGATTGATGATCATGATTTCGACGTTAAGAAGGGTCATGTTCTTCGATTCCTAAATGGCGGCGATAAAGTTAAAGTCACCATTATGCTTCGTGGTCGCGAGCAATCGCGTCCTATCGGCGGAGTTGAGTTATTGCGTAGGCTCGCAGATGAGGTTTCCGAAAGTGGAACTATTGAGTTTGCCCCTAAGCAGGAGGGTCGTAACATAATAATGACTCTCGCTCCTAAGGGCAAGAAGATTCATACTCAGTCTGAGCAGCGTCGTAGAGGCGCTGAATCGCGCGCAGAACGTCAGGCTCGCCAGGCAGCGCGTCTTGCAGCAAAGCAAGGAACTCAGGATGCGGCAGCAGTCGCAGCACAAGCTTCTGTAGAATCTGATCAGAATCATAAGGAGGGCAGCAATGCCGAAGATGAAAACTAATTCCGCAGCGTCCAAGCGCGTTCGCCTTACCGGCACTGGTAAGGTAATGCACGATGGTAGCGCAATGCGCCACAACTTGGAGCATAAGTCTGCTCGCAAGCGTCGTGCTTTGTCTGCAGATAAAGTTTTGGCTACAGCACAGAGCAAGAATCTCAAGGGTTTGCTGGCTAAGTAAGTTGCAGTAAAGCGAAGACGCAATTAAAGATTTTTTAAGAAAGCTGAGGAATACTTATGGCACGAGTAAAGCGCGCAGTTAATGCTCACAAGAAGCGTCGCGTTGTTCTTGATAGGGCTTCGGGTTATCGCGGTCAGCGTTCCCGTCTTTATCGTAAGGCAAAGGAACAGCTGCTTCACTCATTTACTTACAACTTCCGCGACCGCAAGGCTCGCAAGGGCGACTTCCGCAAGTTGTGGATTCAGCGTATTAACGCTGCAGTTCGCGCAGAAGGAATCACCTACAATCGCTTCATCCAGGGCTTGCGTTTGGCTGGCATCGAATTGGATCGCCGCGCTTTGGCTGAGCTCGCTGTTAGCGACGTTGAAACCTTCAAGGCAATCGTTGAAGCTGCTAAGGCTGCTTTGCCAGCTGATGTGAATGCTCCAGTAGAAGCCTGATTTAGTTTGATTTAGCCTGTTCGGTCTGATTATTCTAACTAAACTGACTAGTCAGACTAAATAGAATAGACTAAATAGATTAAATTAAATAGATTAAACTAAATAGATAGTTTAGCTAGGTTTTTATCTTAAACCCGCCCATTGTGGCGGGTTTTTGTATAAGCATTTTGCATACGTATTAGGTATGTTGCGTTTTATACATAACGGGCAATAGTATAAGCATTGAGCAAAAACCAGCGCTTTGCTAGAGCGAAACATATCAGGTGACGTGCTGAAAAGTCGCCAGCAACCGTCGATTGGCAAGGGTTTGCGCCTAATAAAAAATAATAAAAATAAAAAATAAAAAAATAAAAAGCTCGATAAAGAGAAGAATCGCCAATAGGAGTGATTATGAACACCACTAATCATGATGAAAACAAAGCCGTAATCACCGTAGTAGGCAAAGATGCCGTAGGAATCATAGCCAAAGTAACATCACATTTAGCAAGCCGCAAAGCGAATATCCTAGACATATCTCAAACAATCGTCAATGGCTTTTTTAACATGATGATGATTGTAGACGTAAATGAAATAAGCGTAGAATTTGGCGAATTAGCGGAAGAACTAGCAAAACTAGGCGAAGAAATCGGCGTTCGCATACACTGCCAGCGCGCGGAAATTTTTACAAACATGCACAGAATCTAGGGATTAGTAGGAGAAACCCATGCTAAACATTATGGAAGTGAGCGAAACAAACTCAATGATCGAGCAAGAAAAACTCGACGTTAGAACCATAACAATGGGAATAAACCTTCTAGACTGTGCAGACGCAAGCGTGCAAAAAGTGTGCGAAAACGTGTACAACAAAATTACGCGCATTGCAAAAAACTTAGTCAGCACGGGCTGCGCGATTGAACGCGACTACGGAATTCCTATTGTGAACAAGCGAATAACCGTAACACCAATAAGCCTAGTTGGAGCTTCTGCGTGCAAAAGCCCAGACGATTTTGTGCAAATTGCGCACGCGCTAGACAAAGCAGCAAAAAAAGTTGGAGTGGATCTGATTGGCGGCTACTCTGCGTTGCCTGCAAAATCCATGACTGATGCCGACCGCATGCTTATAGAGTCTCTGCCAAAAGCCTTGAGCGAGACAGATATTGTGTGCTCAAGCGCAAACGTGGGGTCCACACGCACTGGAATTGACATGGATTGCGTGGAGCTACTTGGGCGAGTAATCAAACAAATTGCACAGGCGACTGCAGACCGAGACTCCTACGGATGCGTGAAGTTCGTGGCATTCTGCAATGCCCCAGACGATAATCCGTTTATGGCAGGCGGATTCCACGGCGTAACAGAAGGAGACGCTGTGATAAACGTTGGCGTATCTGGACCAGGCGTGGTTTCGCGCGCGCTAGATGAGGCACGTGGGAAGGATTTTGCGTTCTTGTGCGAAACGATTAAGCGCACGGCTTTTAAGATTACGCGAGTAGGCCAGTTGGTTGCGCAAGAGGCATCTAGAAGGCTAGGCGTGCCGTTTGGCATAATCGATTTGTCGCTTGCGCCAACACCAGCCGTGGGAGACTCCGTAGGCGAAGTCTTAGAAAAAATCGGACTTTCTACTGTTGGCGCTCCCGGCACGACAGCCGCTCTTGCAATGCTTAATGATCAAGTTAAAAAAGGCGGAATAATGGCTAGCAGCTACGTTGGTGGGCTTTCTGGCGCGTTTATACCTGTTTCGGAAGACGCAAACATGATTGCTGCGGCAAAGTCAGGCTGCCTTAGAATAGAAAAGCTAGAAGCAATGACGTGTGTATGCTCTGTAGGCTTAGACATGATTGCAATTCCTGGAAGCACAACAGCTGCAACAATATCTGGAATGATAGCTGATGAGGCAGCAATAGGCATGATAAATCAAAAAACAACTGCTGTGCGCATAATCCCTGTGGAAGGAAAAAGCGTTGGGCAAATGGCCAATTTTGGCGGTTTAATGGGGTATGCTCCGATTATGCCAGTAAACACCGAAAGCTGCGAGGAATTCGTTTCGCGCGGTGGGCGAATTCCAGCGCCTGTGCATAGCTTTAAGAATTAGAGTTATGGCGTCTAAAAGTGACGGCGTCTAAAATTGTGTGAATATCTGTGAATATTTATGAATATTTATGAAAGGGTTTCTATGATAGAAAAAACTACTCCGTTAAGCAACGAAAATCTCGCTAACGCGCTTAAAAAAATAGGCGAAAGTCAAAATCGTGTTGCTGTAGTAGGTTCCATGAACGCAGATTACACAATAGTTGCCGACCGTCTTCCAAATCCTGGAGAAACTGTAAACGGAAGTGATTTGCGAGTACTACCAGGAGGAAAATCTGGTAATCAAGCCGTTTCTGCAGCAAAAATCGGCGCGAATGTGCAAATGTTTGGTGCTGTAGGCAGCGACGAAAACGCAGAATTCCTTCTTAACACGCTAGAATCTGCAGGTGTAGACACGTCTAAAATTTTGCACGTAGAAGGCATAAAAAGTGGCGCAACAGTAATAACAGTAGATGCAAAAGCTGGCGAAAACACAATCGTCTATGCTCCAGGATCCAATGCAAAAGTAAGTGTGGAATATATCAGTCAAGAAGATGTTAAGAAGGCTATTAGCAGTGCAAGCGTTTTAGGATTATGCCTTGAAAGCCCAATGGAAACTGTAACGGAGGCTGCAAAAATTGCGCACACAGCTGGTGTAAAAGTTTTACTTAATAATTCGCCGTTTGTAAACACGCTTCCAAGTGATCTGATTGAAAACGCAAGCATACTGCTTGTAAACGAGCATGAAATGGCGCAATTGCTTAAAATTCACGAGCCAGAAGATGGCAATTGGGATGATTTTGACTGGTTTGATGCGGCGCGCATTATGCACGAGTATGGTTTCGACGAGGCAGTTGTGACTCTTGGTGCAGAAGGCTCTGTTGTTTTAGATTACAATGCGGAAGATGGTAAAAAGGCTGTTCGCATATGCCCGCAAAAAGTTTCTGCAGTAGATACCACGGGATGCGGTGACGCATTTATGGGAACCGTTTTGGCAGGACTTGCAGCTGGATTTAGTCTAGCTCAAAGTGCACAAGTGGCAACATATGTTTCTGCGTACGCAGCAACAGGATTTGGAGCGCAATCGTCTTACGGCAGCGCGCAACAGGTGGTTCGTGCGTTTGAGTAGTGGCGCTGTATGCTGATAGACTAGGTTAGTATGCGTTTTTACCGATTTTGCAAATGGGAAGGCAGATATGTCAACAATTCTTGAAGGCACTCCAAAAAAGCAAATGATGCTAGTAACGGGTAGAGCATATCCGCAACTTGCGGAAGAAACTGCCAAATACCTTGGAATAGACGTTCTAGAAACAACTGCCTACGATTTTGCAAACGGAGAAATGTATGTGCGCTTTACGCAGCCAGTTCGAGGTGCAGACGTTTTTGTTTTGCAAGCGCACACCGATCCAATCAACAATTGGATTATGGAACAGCT
Organism: Gardnerella lacydonensis; assembly: GCF_048545055.1. Taxonomy (NCBI): domain Bacteria; kingdom Bacillati; phylum Actinomycetota; class Actinomycetes; order Bifidobacteriales; family Bifidobacteriaceae; genus Gardnerella; species Gardnerella lacydonensis. The sequence goes on along the minus strand of NZ_JBKQXT010000005.1, from coordinate 101,045 downwards.
GCTTATGGTTGACTCTTTAAGGCGAGCATCCGCTAGAAGCATAAACGTTGTAGCACCTTTCTTTGGGTATTCGCGTCAAGATAAAAAGCATCAAGGTCGTGAGCCAATTACAGCGCGACTTATGTTTGACTTATTCCGTTCCGCTGGAGCTACTCGTATTTTGACTGTAGACATGCACGCGGCTCAAGAGCAGGGATTCTTCGACGGACCTGTAGACCACTTAACAGCAATGCCAGTGTTGATTGATTACGTTCGCAACACTATGAGCCTAGAAAACACTACGATTGTTTCCCCAGACGCTGGGCGAATCAAAGTTTCGGAGCAGTGGGCTGCAAAGCTGGGCGGATTGCCGTTAGCTTTTATTCACAAAACGCGAGATACAACAAGGCCAAATCACGCGGAAGCGCACGGAATTATTGGCGATATTCAAGGCAGAGATTGCATTGTTGTAGACGATATGATTGACACGGCTGGTACGATTTGTGAAGCTGTGCGCACGCTTAGAGGAGCAGGCGCGAAGTCTGTTACTTTGGTGGCAACTCATGCGCTTCTTTCGGGACCTGCAGTAGAGCGACTTAAAGGTTGCGGCGCTCGCGAAATCATTTTGACAGACACTGTTCCTGTTCCAGAAGAAAAGCGCTTAGAGAATATGACGGTTCTTTCGATTGCGCCTCTTCTTGCTGCTGGAATTAGGTCCGTGTTCAGGTCTGGATCGCTTGTTTCGCTTAGAAACGCACTTCCGGAAGACATGAAGCATAGAAATATTTACGCTCATTAAGGTTGTTGATTAACTGCGCGGTGGTGAGTCGCCAGCATGATGTAGACTTAGTAGGTTGTTCGTAAAATTAAATATGCAGAAAATTATGCAAAAAATGTTGCGTAATATTGCGTAGTAACTTAATTTGCGAACGATTTGCAAACACACTCCTGCTGTGGAAATGCCACAGCCGAATAGTCCGAAGGAGGTGGGTGATGTCTGCACATAAGTATGAACTGATGTTCATTGCCGATCCAGAGCTTGATGAGCGCGGTCTTAAGAAGTTGACCGAGCAGTATCTTGAGCTTGTCACCAAAGAGGGCGGTTCCGTTGACGGTACCGACTACTGGGGTCGTCGTAAGCTTGCCTATGAGATTGATGGCAAGACTGAAGGCAACTACGTTGTAGTGAATTACACTGCTGAGCCAGCTCTTAGCGATGAGCTTGACCGTGTCTTGAATCTTAACGAGTCTGTAGTCCGCACGAAGATTCTTCGCAAGGACGCAAAGTAAAGTCAAAATAAAGTTGGATTTTTGTTCTAAAATCTCAAAGTAAGAAAAGTCTTAAAGTAGGGAATGAGGCTGCAATGGCTGGAGAAACTGTTATAACGGTGATTGGAAATTTGGCTAAAGAGCCAGAAACTGCCACCAGTTCTAACGGCAGTGTTAGAACTTCTTTCACAATTGTGTCTAATTCTTCGACTTTTGACAGAAGAACAAATAGCTACATCAATGGCACACCATTATCGCTTAGATGTGTTGCATGGGGAGACTTAGCTGAGCATTGCGCACAAACCCTTGCAAAAGGAATGCGCGTTATTGTTCAAGGTAGGTTGCGTGCAAACAACTACGTTGATAAAAACAGCAACGAGAAGCGATACAGCATCGATTTGATGGTTGACGAAATTGGACCATCCCTGCGATTTGCTACCGCTCAAGTTAATCGTTTGAGCTCTAGAGGCGGTTTTGCGGGGAACAATGGTGGATTCAATCAAGGATCAGACTTTGGTGGATATGCTGGTGGCGCTAATGCTAACGCTGCTGCTGGCGGATACACTGGAGGATATGCTGGAGGCGCGAATTATGCAAATAATGCGGCATCTGCTGCTGGCATTAATTCTGGTTCTCCTATGCAGAATGCTTCTAATCAGGGTGTGAACGTTGAAGATCCGTGGAGCGCTTCGGCTCCTTCAAACGACGGGTTTGCTACGTTTGGAGCTACTTCCGATTTTGGAGGAGCAGACGAAGAACCAGAATTCTAGTTTTTACTAGTTTACTAGTTTACTAGGCGAGATAATGGCGGTTAATCCGCGGTTGCTTGCGACTATCTGGTTAGGCGTTTGCCAGTCTAATCTAAAATATAATTTAGAATTTGATTTAAAATCTAACTAAAAATTGACTTTTATAAACTTAAAAACATCAGTTTAGCGTATAAACAAAAATAAACGTTTATAACGCATTTAAGAGAGGACATCCTATGTCACGTAAGAGGCCGCAACCACCGGTCAAGCCTTTCAAAAAGAAGCCAAATCCTTTGAAGGCTGCCAAGATTACTGAAATTGATTACAAGGACGTTGCTTTGCTGCGCAAGTTCGTTTCGGACCGCGGCAAGATTCGTTCCCGTCGTATTACTGGTGTAACCGTACAGGAACAGCGCAAGATCGCGAAGGCAGTTAAGAACGCTCGCGAAATGGCTTTGCTCCCATACGCCACCACTGGTCGCTGATTGAGAGGATAAGAACATGGCAGAAACCAAGGTTATTCTCACCAAGACCGTTGCAAACTTGGGTCACTCTGGTGACGTTATTACTGTTAAGGCTGGTTACGCACGTAACTACTTGATTCCACAAGGCTTAGCTTTTGCATGGAATAAGGGTGCTGCTTCCCAGATTGAAGCAATGCGCCGCGCTCGCTTGGCTAAGGCTGTTGCCACTCGTGAAGAGGCTGTTGCAGCTAAGGCAGCAATCGAAGGCACTGTTGTGGAAATCGCTGCTAAGGTTAGCGAATCTGGCAAGCTCTTCGGTGGTGTTTCCGCCGATAAGATTGCTGCTGCTTTGGCTCCAAAGGCCGCTGTTGAAGCACGCGCTATTAGCGTTGCTGCAATCAAGACCACTGGCGAATTCCCAGCAACTGTGGCTCTTCACCCAGAAATCACTGCTTCCTTTACTGTTAAGGTTGTAGCTGAGTAGTTAAACGTGTTCCAGCTTCCCACGCGAGTGTTGCGAGTTTTGTAGGATTTGCGCTGTATTTGCGTTGGGAAGCAATCCATTTGGATTGATCTTAAGCATTGGCTCTGTGTGAGTTGTGGCGAGTTTTACTTGCTGCGACTCACACGGAGCTTTTTTATTACGAATCGACTTGCATGGGCGCTTTGCGCAAGATTTGTTACATATGTCTTTCGCGTGAGACATATGTAACGATTTTTGACTGATTTTCGTTATATTTGCATCATTGATGAGGCATTTGTAACATTTTTTAGCTTAAATTCGTTATATTTGTCTCGCTCGTGATGCAAATATAACGCAGGTGATTTTCTTATTTGGTGTTGCGCGGTTTTCCTGTTTGGTGTTGCGCGAAGTTTGAGTATTTCTCTCCTCGCAGGCGCGCCAACCTGCCAGAGCGCTTAAAGCGTAGCGCGCGAAGGCAATTTGGCGCGCTGAGCTTGCTCAGGTTGAAAGCACGGTGTGCTTTCAACGCAAGCGAAGACGTGAGCGCGCTGTAACGCGCGAGCGACATTTAATATTTACTATTTACTGTTGTGTGAGGGCTGGCTAATTCTTGTCTCACAACGCTCTGCCTCTTGCGTGTTGTCTGTTGTTGCGGTTGTTCCGTTTTGTCTTTGATTTTGTTTTTTGTGTTGAAGTTTGTTTGTAGTGGTTGATCATTTGGATTATTTGGTATCGGCTGCCGCTCTTATACTGTTCGACCAAGAATCACCCAGCCCTCTTACATGCTTGAACAATTGCGTAGCTTTCATCACTGAGATTCTTGATTTTTCTTGCTACTTCAGCGAATCACCATCGGAGGACTGCGAATCGACTTGCATGAGCGCTTAAAGCGTAGCGCGCGAATGCACTTCGATTCGCTGAGCTTGCTTAAGGTTGAAAGCACAGTGTGCTTTCAGCGCAAGCGAAGACGTGAGCGCGCTGTAACGCGCGAGCGATACGCTTCATCCGCTGCGAAAAATCTCGAATCTCTACCGCACTTGATGCATTCAGAGCGAGGGGTATTCCCGCGTTTGTTTATCAAAACGCCAAATATGGGAACAAACGCGGGATAAAAGAAAAAGCGCGCTGCAGAGGGTCTAAAAATGTGATTTGTATCATATACAAATGTTTAGATGAGTGAGCTAAAAGTGGCGGTTGACTCGCCAGAATTGCAAGAATTTTTGAAAAAATTATTTCGCAAAAACCCTTAAAATAAAAGGCTTGGGGGGGGGGGGTATGTATCCCCCGAAGCTATAAACATTTGTTAGTTGTCTTCAAAATTTTTTCTAAAATGTTATAATGATTTATCAAAGGCTAGATACATCATTATAGATGTACGCTATAAGACTTTGTAAAGCTATTGTCAAAAACTATAGGGCTTTGGGAGCCAAGGTCGGCGCGCAAAGCAATATCAAGTAAATTTAATTAATCTCACGGAAAGAGGAGAACATGACTACAAAATCTGCTAAACATGCTGACAAGGCATTTGGTTCTGCAAAAGATAAGGCTGCAAAGGCTGTTGATATTCGTAAGGTGGCTGCTCTTTCTGTTGGTGCTGCTGGCGTAATTGCTGGCGCTGCGATTGCTTTTGGCGCAACTCCTGCAATGGCTGCGGAGTCTGCTACTGCGCCTGTTAATACGAATGATTCTGCAAAGGAGCAGAATTTAGTTGCAAGCAATAAGGCTGAAGATTCTAAGAAATCTGAGCCTTCTGAGTCTAAGAATGATCAGGCTGATAAGAAGGTTGTTGTAGACAAGAATGTTGCCGAGACTCAGGATAGCAAGTCTAAGACCGAACAGAATTTAACTAACAATAAGAGTGATTCTACGCAGTCTGTAGTAAAGACTGATGGTAAGAAGCAGATTGAGAATAATGCTGAGCAGAAGAAAATCGCTGAGAAGAATGTTGAGAGTGCTGAGTCTGTAGATAGTAAGACCTCTACAGATAAGACTCCTGTAGCTGATAAGACTAATACGACCAGTAGCACCACTGCGGAAAATAACGCCCCTACAGGAACTACTGTAAAGAAGCGCGCAAGGCGTGCGGTGCTTGAAGAAAATAAGCAACCTGAGGCTACTGCAAGCACAGCAGTTCAGGGAGAAGATCGCGATGGCGCAGAGAAAAAGTCTAATGAGGTAAAGTTTTCCCAAAATCTGCCAAACATTTATGGTTGGGCAACTCCAAGCAACACGTTTGACGAGAAACTTGAGAAGCAAGAAATCGTGTATCATTTGCCAAAGAGCGCGGATGGTAAGCCAGTTTTACGCGTAGTAATTCTTCCAGATTCAAAAGATAGTATTAATACTGATGATCCTGAAGCTTACAAGAAAATCATCGAATTCGATTCTAATCGTGTAGATGAAATGCATCAAAGCTATTCTGGAATTTACAAGTTACAGCCAAATGCTGACGGTAGTGTGGACTTGATTATGAAGCAGCCATTCAGGGATGGTCGCATATCTTCAGGTCAAGGCTATTGCGCAAACCGCTCAATCTTCTTGTATTACAATAAGACCAATTTGCAGCATGACCAAACATCTAATAACTTCCGTGTTGCAACGCTTGTTCCGCCAAAAACAGCAGGATCAATCGTCCTAAAGTACAACGAGAGCTTGTCGGCAGATAAAGTACGAGAAGTACTTCACAAAGCAGTAAATCTTCCTACTGAACATAAGTCTGGTAGCAGCGTAGCTGAGCAGCTTGTTGATCAAAGTAAGTCAGCGGGTGTTGGTTTACGCGTTGATGAAAGCACTGTTAATAACACTCCAGATACGGTAGACGCAAAAATTCCGAAAGACATGGGTTCTTATGACGGAGCTATGTTCGAGGAAATCAATAAGAAGAATGGTGATGATTACTCATTTGGCGAGCGAAAGCTCAAAACTTATCTTGTAACAGATTTGGGAATGAAGTCTCCGGAAATACCTCTTACTGTAGTGCGCTATAGCACTCGCATTGAGAAGCCGGTTGTGGATACAGTTGATTTTAGCAAGTTGACAGAGGATCAAAAGACTCAAATCAAGAAGAATCTTGCAAAACTTAACGGCGTATCTACCGACAAAGTTACGTTTGATAACAATGGCAATGCAATAATTGACTTCGATGGCTTGAGCCCGGAAGATGATCCAAAGATTCCTTTGAGTGACTTAGTGCTTACAAGAGTTGCTACTGATAAAGTTGCAATTCCAAGTGATTCTGATACCTCGAAGGTTAAGGCTGTAGTTGTTGCTAATCCTTTGGGTTACTCGCAAGCTGAGTTGAATCAAATCAAGAAAGCTATTTACGAAGCTAATAAAAATAATGAAGAGCTTGGTTTAAGTGCAAAAGACTACGAGAAGCAGATTTCGCTTGGTTGGATTACTGGCGATACGACTGCAAGTGGCGGACAAAACACGGGCATTTCCAACGGTATGAATGAAAATAAAATTACCGTTACTATCAGAACTGATAAAGCATATGCTCAGTTTAAGTCTGACATCCAGAAGCATGAGCTTACGCGTTTGATTGATTTGCGTAAGGATTACACGCTTAGCTGGGAGGCTGATAAGAACAAGATTTCTGGTCGCACAAGCGATGAAGGTCTTGCTTGGATGGAAGATGGCAAGACGCTTGTTTACCGTTACGATCCAGATAAAGGTGAACAAATCAATACGCAAGCCGTACTTGATTTATTGAAAGCTACTGTAAAGTCTGATGTGAAGGCTGATAACCCACAATTGCGAGATAATCTTCTTGGCTCTGAGATTACTAATGTTACGCGAGAAGGTTTGAAAGGGGAGGCTACACGTAGCCACAGATCTTACACGATTGACGGCAATAAAGAGCCAATTGGTGTTCTAAACCTTGTTAAGCTTAATGGTGGCGGTTATGGTGGCTTTGCAAAGCCTGTTGATAACTCCAACAAGAAGATGGGTGACGAGCAGTCAAGCGTAAATAAATATACGTTTGATACTGAAAGTAAAACGGTTGAAGTTGCCGGCAAGAATGGCAAGTGCATGATTGGGCGTTTGTTCATTGAGCCTTATAGCTTGTATTACTACAACTACGTGTATGGCGAGAACAAGTATAATTTGCGCAATACTCCTAAGGGTATCAACGTGGTGTTTGTGCCGCAGACGAAGAATAAGAAGGATGATCTTTCTAAGTCGATTGGAAAGCATACACTCGCTGCCGATAAGAAGACTCCAACTGATTCTAAGTACTACAATGCATCAGACGCTAAGAAAGCTGCGTATGACGATGCGTTAAAGGTTGCTCAACAAACACTTGAAAAAGTTGGTAACAAAACTGACGCTGATTTAAGTGAAGAGCTTAAAGCTGAGGTTGACAATGCAACTATTAAGCTGGATAAGGCTCGTGAGGCTCTTGATGGTGACGCTACCAAGAAGGAAGAGCTGAAGAAGTCGATAACCGAAGATGGTACGCCTGCTGAAGGTCAACAAGCTACAACTGGTACAAAGGCTAGCGATAAGTATAAGAATGTTACTGAGCCGGATTTCAAGACGGCCGATGGCAAACCTGATACCGCTAAGAATGACGCTGCCAAGCAGGCTAAGAAAGATTACGACAAGGCTCTCGAAGACGCTAAGAAGCTAAAGGACGACGCCAACGCTACGCAAAAGGCTGTTGACGACGCCAAGGCTAAGCTTGATGCTGCACGTAAAGAGCTTGATAAGTACAGCACCAACAAGGATAAGCTTAACGCTGCTATCGCTGAGCATGGTCAGGTAAAGACTGGCGATGCGACGCAAACTGATCCTACAGAGAAGCTTAAGACCGCTGACCCGACTTACCAGAACTCAACTCCTGATGAGCGTACAGCTTACGACAATGCTGTAAAGAAGGCAAACGAGCTTTCTAAGGATCCAAACGCTTCTCAAAAGGAAGTAAACGAGGCAATTACAGCTCTCGAAAAAGCTAAGAAGGCTCTTGACGCTAAAGCAACAGATAAGTCGCAGCTTATAACTGCCGAAAAGCTCACCTTTGATAATCCTGATAAGAATGATGCAAGCAAGCAAAGCACCTTCTACAAGAATGCGCTTAATAAGCAGACTAACGGTGCAAACGAGCAAGAAAAACAAGCTGCTAAAACTGCCGTTGACAACTATAACAATGCGCTGAAAACGGCTCGTGATGTTATTGCAAATAAGGATGCAACGCAAGCACAGGTTGATGATGCTAAAAAGAAGCTTGACGAAGCCGAAAAAGTATTGCATGAAAAATATGCAACTGACGCTAATGAACTTACGAAAGTTCTTGCGGATAACTTTAGCGGTTATTTGATGCCAGCGTACTTTAACTCGTTTGATAAGGCGCAAGCTGGTGACGCTGAAGCAAAGAAAGCGTTCAAAGATTACAACGATGCTTATCAAAAAGCTAAGGAGCTTAAGACAAAGCTAGAAGAAGCTAAGACTGGTGGAACTGCTCCAGCTCAAAAACTGATTGATGAAGCCAAGACAGCTCTTGAGGAAGCACGTAAAGTCATCGACAAGTATGCAACTAATACCAGCAGGCTTTCGGCGGCTGTGTTTAATGACCTTGCAATACAAAACAGCCCAGCGTATAAGAATGTATCTGAAGCTGATGCAAGCGCAGAAGCAAAAGAAGCTAAAAAGAAGTATGACGCCGCAGTAGACAAGCTACACAAGGCGCTTGCTAACAAGCTTCCAAAGGATCAAGCGAATGGTCAGGATATTCCTGATGGCAATACACCAAAGAAAGGTGGCGACCTTAATAATAAGGACTACCTGAAAGATATTCAGGCGCACAAGAATGGTGAGCCGCTGGATAGGGATGTTGACTCAATCATTAAGGAAATGAACGCCGCAGCTGCTGAGTTGAACAAGTTTGCAACCAAGACTGATAAGCTGCAGGAATCCATCAATAAGGATACTGATACTCAGAAGGATCCAGCGTATAAGAACACGAAGAATCCGGCGTATAAGAAAGCGAACGATCCAACTGCTGATGACACTGAGAGGAACGCTAAAGCATCTGCTGCAAAGACTGCTTATGACAATGCTCTTGATGCAGCTAAGAAGGTGATGTTGAATCCTTCTGCAACTCAGAAGGAAGTGAACGACGCTAAGGACGCTCTCGACAATGCTCGCAAGGAGCTTGACAAGTACAACACCGACATCACCAAGCTCACGGAAAGTGTTGGTAAGCACGGCTCTACAGAGGGTCCTGCAGCTACAGAAGGCACGCAAACTTCTGATGCGTATCGCAATGTGTCTGATCCTCACTTCTTAACTGCTGATGGCAAGCCTGATACCAATAAGAATAATAAAGCTACAGAAGCTAAGAAGGCATACGACAAGGCATTAGTTGAAGCTCAGGAATTGCTCAAGAAAGCTGACACTAAGAACAATAACACGCCTTTGGATGCTCAACCAACTCAGAAGCAGATTGACGAGGCTTTGAAGAAGCTTGACGATGCTCGCACTGAGGTCGAGAAGTATAAGACTGTTACTACTGATCTTGAGGCGGAAGCTAATAAGTCTACTCCAGAGAATGTTTCTGTTACTGAAAACGACTTCGAGTATACGCCTGAGTTCAAGAACGCTGATGATAAGAAGAAAGATGGTGCTGACGGCAAGAAGGTAGACAATGATGATGTGAAAGCGTACAAGGATGCTTTGGCAAAAGCACGCAAGTTGGCGCAAGATAACACATCTAATACCCTCAGCGATCATCCAACTCAGAAGCAGATTGATGACGCTCTTGAGGCTTTGAAGAAGGCTAAGCAAAACATCGTTGACGGCTACAAGACGGACGTTGATAAGCTTAAGCAAGCCAAGCAATATGCAGAAGATGTATTCAAGAAGACTCCTGAATACAAGAATGCTACTGCCATCAAGGATGACACTAACAACGCTAAGCATGAGCAGGCTGGTAAGGACTTGGGTGATGCTACTAAGCAAACTGGTTTTGAAGGTCAGATTGCTAAGATTGCTGAAAAGCTTAATGATACAAGCAAGCTTACTCAGCGTGAGGTTGATGCGTTAGTAAGGCAGCTCAAGAATGATCAGAAGACAATTGCTGATAGTTATAAGACTAATGTAACTCCGCTTTCTAACGAGGTTGGCGATAAGGATGGCAATGGCAAGCCTGTAACTCCGCCGTTTGAAGCATCGGTTCCGTACAAGAACGCGCTTGAAAAAGCGGATGCTGGCGATAATGATGCGACTGCAAAGCTGAAGGATTACAACGATAAGCTTAAGGCTGCGCAGAAGATTATCGATCAGGTGAATAACCCAGATCAAAACGCTGAGGTTGATAAGCAGCCAACTAATGCTGATGTTAAGACGGCTTTGGAAGCCTTGCAAAAGGCAAAGAAAGCAATCGATGATGCCTTTACGACCAATGCTAAGGCTTTGAAGGATGAGTCTGCGAAGTCTACTGCCGTTACGACAGATCCTGCTGCTAAGCCAACTGCTGGGTCATTTGAGAGTACTACTGAGTATCAGAATGCGCTTGCTAAGAAGACTGACGACGGCAAGGATAATGTTGATGTCAATGCTTATAAGGAAGCGTTGAGTAAAGTTAGGACTTTGCTTAACAAGTTCGATCAGAATGGTAAGCCAAAGTCTGGTGAAACTGGCATCCCAACTCAGCAAGAAGTTGACGAAGCTCTTAAGAATCTGAAGGAAATTAAGGATAAGATTACTAAGAACTACGTCACCAGCCCACATGACTTGCAACAAGAAGTTGATAAGTCTAGGGATAAAGCAGATGACATGAGCGATGGTTTGTTCGAGGATACGCCAGAGTTCAAGAACGCGACTGCTAAGGGTGATGACGCTGCCAAGAATGCTCTTGACGACTATAACAAGAAGCTCCAGGCTGCCAAGGATCTACTTGACAAGTTTGACCGCACTACTGGTAAGCCAAAGACTGGTCTTCCATCTGGTACTAAAGTTCCAACTCAGCAGGAGCTTGATAAGGCTCTAAAGGAACTTCAAGCTGCTAAAAAGAAGATTACTGACGGCTATAAGACTGATTCTTCTAAGTTGAAGTCTGAAGCGGATGCTGATGGTGATTTCACTAAGACTCCTGAGTATCAGAATGCTCAGGCTAAGGGTGATGATGCGTCTAAGAAGGCTCTTGAAGCCTATAAGAAGGCTTTGGATGACGCTAAGAAGGTTCTTGGTGATAAGAATGCTACGCAGAAGCAGGTTGAGGATGCTTTGAAGAAGCTTCAGGATGCTAAGTCTAAGCTTTCGGACGGCTACAAGACTAATAAGTCTGATTTGAACACTGAAGCTGGTAAGGATTCTGATTTCACTAAGACTCCTGAGTATCAGAATGCTGTTGGTTCTCCTGAGGCTGAGGCTTACAAGCAGGCGCTCGATGAAGCCAACAAGATTCTCGGTGACGCTAATGCTACGCAAGCTCAGGTTGACGCTGCTTTGAAGAAGCTTCAGGATGCTAAGCAGAAGCTTGCTGATTCACACAAGACTGATAAGACTGATCTGACTGCTGAATCTGGTAAGGATCCTGATTTCCGTAAGTCTATTCCGTTTATTATTGGTAAGGCTGCTGATGTTGCGGAGTATCAGCAGGCGTTGAATGATGCGAATAGTGTGCTTAAGGATCCTAATGCTACACAAGCTCAGGTTGATCAGGCTCTTCGTAGGCTTCGTGCTGCTAAGCAAAAGTTGATTGATTCTTATAACAGGCTTATTAATAGTGGCAGTGGTGTTGGTAGTGGTTCTGACTATGATTTTGGAACCGATACTGATGTTAATACTGGTGTTGGTGTTAACGATGTGAATAATACTAGTGTTAATAATGTTGTTGATAAGGGTGCTTTGCAGGCTGAGGTTGATCAAGCTCTTGGTGATGTTTCGGCTAATGCTAATGGCGTAGTGGCTGATTCTAGCTTGGTGAGTGAGTTTAATGCGGCTTTGAATTACGCTCGTTTAGTGTTAGCGGACGCGAATGCTACTCAGGGGCAGGTTGATTCGGCATTGGCTCGTTTGCGTGCTGCGCGTGCAGCTTTGCGTGCGGGAATGCTCGCAGCGCGTAATTCTGCTGGAATGAATCTCAAGCGTGGTGACGTGAGTGGTGTTAATACTGGCGCTAGCTCCTCGGTGTTTGCTGGACTCGCTGCGGTGTTTGCTGGACTCGGAGTGGCTGGTGCTGCGTCTAAGCGTAGGAAGCATTCGGCTCGTTAGTTTAATCTGTAGCAGTGTGTAATGCTGCTGCAACGTGTGTAATGTGAATTAATGGCTTGGAGATAATCTCTTCAAGCCATTAATTATTTGGTGTTGCGCGGTTTTCCTATTTACTGTCGCGCGAGGGCTGGGTGTTTCTACGCTGGTGCGTGCTGCATCAAGTAAGGTGGAGATTCGAGATTTTTCGCAGCGGATGAAGCGAACCTCAGCATGAAATGGTGATTCGCTGAAGTAGCAAGAAAAATCGAGAATCTCGGTGATTAAAGATACGCAATTGTTCTAGATATTCAGAAGGTTTGATGTATTTCTCTACGAGCAATAAATAGCGCCAACCTAAAACATTAGAACATTAACGTTCATAAGATATCCGTAAAGGTGCGCGTCACTTGCGAGGAGAGAAATACTCAAACTTCGCGCAATACCAAGTAAGGAATAATGAGCTATAACGAGCAAGTGATATTCCCGCGTTTGTTTATCGAAACGCCAAATATGGGAACAAACGCAGGAAATGTGAATGTGTTGTGTGCGTATAGCGCAAATCGTGGTGTTTAATCGCTTTAGCGACTAGATTATAAAAGTTGGGCAAATAAGCTTAAACGCGCATCAATTAAGCAGTGCAAGTAATTGAGCAGTGCCAATAATTGAGCAATGCCAACAAGTAAGCCAGATGTGTCGCAAAGGAGGATTAGTGACTGAGTGCAACACTTTAGAGAATTGCCACGCATCCAATCCGTGCGAGAGTAAGAATGCGCACAAGAATGAGCGTGATAAAGAGTGCAATAACGAGTTCAATAGTATGCTCGTGAGTGAGCGCGCAAAAAATCGCGTTGGCAGAGGCACAACTTGCGCAAAAGTGATTCTTTTTGGCGAACACTCGGTTGTTTATGGCTACAGCGCAGTAGCGCTTCCATTGCAAAATCTTAAGATGCACGCAACAGTAACAAGTGCACGAACACTCAACGACACAAGCGCCACAGCAAACGAAGGCAAAAGAGCAGAATTATGCGATTCAGCAGAAGACCTTAGTTGCCAGATGCAAAACCTCATAACACTTAAAGCACTAGGATTTGATGGTCTTTTACGAAGCGCACCTGCGCGATTCGCGTCGATTAAAACCGCAATACAAGAGGCATTACGTTTTGCCAATTGGCAGGGCGAAGCATTGCAAATAGAAACCGCTTGCGATTTTCCTCCAGAGCGAGGATTGGGGTCTTCGGCGGCAGCAGCAGGAGCAGTGATCCGCGCAATACTCGACTACTACAGTATTAATGCCAGCGATGAAAAACTATTCGAGATTACGCAAGACGCAGAACGCGTTGCGCACGGGAAAGCATCTGGATTAGACGCCACAGCAACCAGTGCGATGCTGCAGCAGCCAGTTCGCTTCTTGGATGGCAAATTTAGCCGAATGAGCATAAGCCCAACAATACGCGCTTGGATTGTGCTAGCTGATTCGGGATTCAAAGGAACAACAAAAGTAACAGTAGAAGCATTACGCAAAAAACGCGATAGCCAGCCGAAAATCGTAAATGCACTTTTGCAAGAGCTTGGTCAAATCGCTCTTAACGCAGAGAATGATTTAGAGTTTGGCAATATAAAAAATATTGGATCGAGCATGACTCGTGCTCACAAAATTCTTGCGGAATTAGGTGTAAGTACGCCATTTTTAGACGCTCTAGTTAAAAATGCTTGCGAAAATGGTGCTCTAGGAGCAAAGCTTACAGGCGGAGGCGGAGGTGGATGCATTATAGCCATTGCGCAAAGTCAGGAGGATGCGTCTAAAGTAAGCATAGCGCTTAAAAACGCTGGAGCAGCTAGAACGTGGATTGTAGAAATCGGGCAATAATCAAAACAAATGCGTTAGTATGCTTTAAAAGCGCTTTAAAAACTAAAGACTTAAGAAAGGATACGCGTGGAAAACGTTGAAATTGAGCCAAAAATAGCGTTTAATGTGCTTGATGATATTGATGCGTTTAATAACAGTAATCACGGAGCCGCTTTTACAGCTACAGCAAACGCAAATATTGCGCTAATCAAATATTGGGGGAAACGAGATGAAACTCTGATTCTGCCATATGCTTCCTCATTATCTCTGACTTTAGACGGATTTTCCACAACAACAAAAGTACGATTTGATGATTGCCTAGAGGCAGACTCGATTTGCTTAAACGGAGTAAACTTTACAGGCGATTTACTCCAAAGTTCAGAGCGTGCACGAATAGTAAAAATGCTAGATATTGTGCGAAAAATGGCTGGAATTAAGAGCAAAGCACAAGTCGTAAGCGTAAACACAGTTCCAACAGCCGCAGGATTAGCTTCTAGCGCATCTGGTTTTGCGGCACTTGCGTCTGCAGCATCATACGCCGCAGGATTAAACCTAAGCCCACGCAACTTATCGATTCTAGCTCGCAAAGGATCTGGATCAGCATGCAGGTCGATTTACGGCGGATTAGTATTATGGAACGCTGGCACAAGCGACGAAACGTCTTACGCAGAGCCAATCGAAACACCAGAAGAGCTTCAACTTGCAATGGTAGCTGTTATTTTAAACTCTAGTAAAAAGAAGATTTCAAGCCGTGAAGCAATGCGACGCACAGTAGAAACATCACCAATCTACGCAGACTGGATCAAAAACTGCAAAAAAGACCTAAATACGGCGTTATCAGCTATCAAAAAATGTGATATTCAAGCATTGGGAGAAGTGTCGGAGAGAAACGCTTTAGGAATGCACGACGCAATGCGCGCGGCTGCCGAAAGCGTAAACTATTTAACAGATGAAACGCATGTTGTGCTTAACGTTGTGCGAAAAATGCGCGATGAAAGCGGATTTCCAGTTTGGGCTACAATGGATGCTGGTCCGAATGTTAAAGTTTTAACTAGCGCGGAGCAAGTTTTGCGAGTTAAAAACGAGTTGAGTTTGCGCGTGTTGAGTGAGATTAAGCGTTTGCGCAAGTCGCAGGAATCGCCGTCATTTAGCAGCTTTGCGCAATCCAATCCGCAGTTTGTTATTGCACGCCCAGGAAGTGGCGTTAGCATACGGAGAGAATCATGACTAATGAGCAAGCTTTAGCGCCTGGAAAACTTTACATAGCAGGCGAATACGCTGTTGTAGATGGATGCGCTGCAATCGTAGCAGCTGTGAATCGTTATGTAAAAGTTACGGTTGACGATGACAACCTACTAATACGTGATAGTCATGGAAAAACGTATAACAGCTGCGACTTTAATAAAAACGAATCCGAAAAAACTAATCTTAAAAAACTAGATTTACCAACATTTTACGGAAAAATCACGAGTGAGTCTAAAAACTATAAGCCTCTTTATTGGAAGCATGGAATTTTCGGCAGGGAATTTATTTTAGACGAAAAAGATGCAGAAGATATAAATATGAGCGCAAAAGACTCAACGGATGCTTGCGACTTGCCAGCGGAAAAGTCGCCAGCAACCAGCGATGAGCAAAACCAAGATTCTCAAATAAAAAAACTAAAAAAAATCTATTCATACGTATTTTCCGCAATGCAAGTAGTAGACGATTTTGCGCGCGAAACAAAAGAAGTAAAAAACGTTCTACTAGATGAAGGAAACCCAGCCATAAACCTATACAATCTACGAATAGAAAGTGATTTAGACGATAAAAAAACAGGCAAAAAATACGGGCTTGGATCATCTGCAGCCGTAACGGTGGCGGCTGTGCGAGCGCTGTGCAAATGGTACGGATTAACGCTCACAACGCCAGAACTGTGCAAACTAGCCATAATTGCATCGTCGCTAGTAAAAAAGTCGGGAAGCGGCGGAGACGTGGCAGCAAGTACATACGGCGGATGGGTAATGTACCGAGCGTACAATCGCGAATGGCTTGAAGCAGAAATAGAAATGATTGAAAGCGGCGACTCAAGCCTACACAATCTGCTTAGAAAAAAATGGCCGCGATTTGAAGTAAAACGATTAAAAGTAGGCGCAGGCTTGCGACTCTTAGTTGGGTGGACGGGGAGTCCCGCAAGCAGCGCGGAGCTTGTTGGAAGCGTAAAAGCTGGAGTGGAATCTGGCGATTTAACCGCGCACAATCCTGCTAAAACATACGAAGATTTTTGTGTGCAAAGCGAAAAATGCGTGCAAAAAATCGCGAATGCGCTAGAAAATGGGAACATAGACGCATTGTTAAGCGGATTCGCGCAAAATCGTGAGCTTTTAAAAGATCTTGGCGAAATCACGGGAACGCTAATCGAAACGCCAAAACTCACGCGGCTAATAGAAGTTGCGGATAATGCCGGATTGCCAGCAAAAACAAGCGGCGCAGGTGGAGGAGATTGCGGAATCGCGATTGCAAGCATGTACAGCGAAGAGCAAATAAAATACGTAAAAGAAGAGTGGAAAGACTCTGAAATTAAGCCGCTAAACCTTAAAATCGCAAAGATAGAAGGAACTGGAAAAACCGCGGAAAACATAGCTTTAGATGGCGCAAGCGAAGAAATTGTTAGAAAATTTAAGCGCGCGTGGAAAAATCGCGAAAGCTATGGGAATCGTGAAAGTAGCGAACTCTCGCTTATTGAGCAACGCAAAGACGATCACATAAAACTTGCGTGCGAACAATACAAATCGCACGCGGAATCTGGTTTTGAACACGTGCGATTTATTCCAAACGCGCTGCCTCAATTGGCATTAAGCGATGTGGATGCAAGCGTAAGAGTGTTTGACGAAACCACAAAATGGGATACTCCGCTGTACATTAACGCAATGACGGGCGGAAGCAAAAAAGGCGAAAATATAAACGAGTCGCTAGCAAGAGTAGCTGCAAAAACTGGCTTAGCAATGGCTTCTGGCTCGCTAAGCGCAGCGCTTAAAAATCCGCAGCTTGCAGAAACATTCAGTGTGATTCGTCGCTTTAATCCGCGCGGATTTGTAATGGCGAATGTAAGCGCAGGAGCAAGCGCTGAGCAGGCAATTAAAGCTGTAGAAATTTTGCAAGCAAACGCGTTGCAAATCCACCTAAACGCGGCACAAGAGCTTGTGATGAGCGAAGGAGACCGCGATTTTAGTGCGTGGCTTAACAATATTGAGGCCATTGCGCGCGAGCTTGATTCAATGAAAGTGCCAGTTGTTGTTAAAGAAACTGGGTGCGGAATGAGCGCTCGTGATGTGCTGCGGTTGAAAAATGTGGGCGTGCGTTCGGTGGACGTTGGCGGACGCGGAGGCACGAATTTTGTTGCGATTGAAAACGCAAGGCGTGGGCGTAAAAGCGGCTACGAGTTCCTCGATTCCTGGGGGCTTACAACTGTCGAATCGTTGCTAGACATAGCGCAATGCGATGAGATTTTGTGCGAGCCGCGCGATTGCGCGGATTCTTGCGATAGTGCGCGAATGCAAGTGTTTGCAAGCGGAGGAGTGCGTACGCCGCTTGATGTTGTGCGCTCATTGCGGCTTGGTGCAAGCGCTGCTGGAGTTGCTGGCGAATTTTTGCACACGCTTATTAACGAAGGAGAAGATGCGCTTGTTGAGCAAATTGAGTCTTGGAAGGCGCAGATTCGTGTGATTATGGCGTTGCTTGGATGCAAGAATATTGAGGATTTGCGCGAAAATTCGCGGATTTTGATTGATGATAAGCCCTGTGCGCTTTAATGTCGGGCGTAGTGATATACTTGTGTAGTTGTGCGTTCAAGCATGCTTATTTGTTTATGCGATTTAGCGTCGGTTAGTCGCGTGGGCGGTTTGCGTGGGTGAGCGACGCAAGACTTGCAAGTCAAAGAAAATAGGAGTCCAATTATGGCAGCTCGTTGCGCAGTATGTGGCAAGGGACCGCAAACCGGTTTCAGCGTTTCACATTCGCACATTCGCAATAAGCGCACCTTCCGCCCGAACCTTCAGCCGGTTCGCACCACCATTGATGGCGAAAATGTTCGCCTTCGTGTGTGCGTAAAATGCATTAAGGCAGGCAAGGTTCAGCGCGTTGAGGCGTGAATCGCGTGTTAGATGTAAGGCCCTGAGCAGTGCTCGGGGCTTTTTTGTTTCCCTATTTTTCGCTTAAATCGTAGCGCGCGAACGACATTCTCTGTTTGATGTTGTATGAGGGCTGGGTGTTTCTTGTCTCACAACGCTCCGCCTATTACGTGTAGTCTGGTGTTGCGGTTGTTCCGTTTTGGCTTTGATTTTGTTTTTTGGTTGATGTTTGTTTGTAGTGGTGGCTCATTTGTATTATTTGGTATCGGCTGCCGCTCTTATACTGTTCGACCAAGAATCACCCAGCCCTCTTACAAGTCTGAACAATTGCGTATATCTTAATCACCGAGATTCTCGATTTTTCTTGCTGCTTCAGCGAATCACCATTTCATGCTGAGGTTCGCTTCATTCGCTGCGAAAAATCTCGAATCTCTACCTAACTTGCGCTCCGACCTGCCTTTTCGCTTAGAGCGTAGCGCGAAAAGGAAATTCGGAGCGCTGAGCTTGCTTAAGGTTGAAAGCACAGTGTGCTTTCAACGCAAGCGAAGACGTTCGCGCGCTTAGACCGCGCGAACGACGACCTGCCTTCGCGCTTAAATCGTAGCGCAACGATTATAATCGAAGTATGGCAGCACGCATAACACTAAACACAGCAATATCATCAATCGTAAGCAATAAGAGACGCGCGTCTGCCCTAAAATCACTAGGCGTAATCACAGTAAAAGACGCGCTAACATACTACCCATTTAGAGTCACAAATCCGCTAAAATCCACGCATTTAAGCCAGATTATTCCAGGGCAAGAAGTGGCGTTTTGTGCGATTATACAGTCCATAAACTTAGTGCAAATGAATGCGCGAAGAGGGTATCGCCTAGATGTAAACGTTGCGCAAGATGCGTCGCGCGCTCAAATCGTCTATTTTTCAAAAAGCAAGCAATACGCTCAATGGGTTAGCAGCCGCTTGAGCGTTGGTCAAACCGTTGTTGTGGGCGGCACGAGCGGCGCGTTTAATGGCGTTTTGCAATTTACGCATCCGCAAGTTATAAGCGTTTTGGCGGCGGTGAGCAATGATGGCGAGTCGAGCAACGATGAGAAATCTAGCGCGTCTGTTGGAACATCTTCTGGCGATTTTGCTGCGCAAAGTGTTGAAGAAGCGTTTGAAAAGTTATGCGCTCCGCAGCCGATTTATCACGCAAATTCGCGTATTTCTAGTGAACATATTCACGAGACGATTTTAGGATTATTACGACTTTTTAAGACTTGCGATTCTGGCGATCCTAATATTCCCGATACAAATGTTCTTTCAGATGTTTTGCCAGACGTTCTGCCACAATTCGTCACAAACAGTAGAAACCTAATGCACCGCGCAGCAGCATTCGAATCAATCCACAATCCACAAAACAAAAACGACTTTGAAAACGCAATACACACAATGCGCTACGAAGAAGCATTCATATCACAAATAGCAGTTTTGCAATCACGCAAAAAATCAGGGGAAAATAAGGCATACACGTGCGAAAACAGCGAGCTAAGAAAACACTTTGAAGAAAGCCTACCATTCGAGCTAACAGAAGGACAAAAAAACGTTATTAACGAAATAACAGCAGATATGCAAGGCGAATCGCAAGCAACCAGCGAATTGTTATTAAAACCAATGCGTCGTCTTTTGCAAGGAGAAGTCGGCTCTGGAAAAACAATAGTAGCAATGAGCGCAATGCTACAAGCCGTAGGATCAGGACACCAAGCGGTACTAATAGCCCCAACACAAGTATTAGCATCACAGCACGCCACAAACCTACAACAGATGATTGAGCGTGCAGGGATAAACGTTGAAATAACGCTCATAACAGGCGGAATGAAGCTAGCCAGCAGACGAAGTGCACTAGCAAAAGTAGCAAGTGGAGAGCCAGCGATTATTGTGGCAACACACGCAGCTTTCTCCGCAAGCTTTAAACCAACAAACCTAGCGCTGGTGATAATCGACGAACAGCACAGATTTGGCGTAGAACAACGAGACACACTATTACGCAAGATAAGCGGAAACGCGGTTCCACACTTGTTAGTCATGACAGCCACACCAATACCGCGATCCGCAGCAATGACATGGTTTGGAGACCTAGACGCATCCTATTTAACAGAGCTTCCAGGCGGACGCAAACCAATCCGCACTTTTGTAATAAACGAAGAAGACTCGCACAAGATGGCATCCATGTTCTACCACATTCGCTCTAGAATCGATGCAGGAGAGCGAGCATATATTGTATGTGCTCGAATAGACAGTGAAGACAGTGAAGAAAACAACGATAATACTTACAATACTTACAATAATGCTGATGCGATCTGCCAAGAAAACCAAGACTCATACACTCTAAATTCACAAAATACACAAATTGCTCAGCGAGAAGTCCACACAGTTTTACAAATATCAAAACGCTTACAAAACCTACCACAATTCAAAGGCGTAGAATTCGCACAACTAACAGGTCGTACAAGCGACGAAGAAAAATGCGAAATAATGCACAAATTCGACAGTGGACAAGTACAAATCCTAGTTTCCACAACGGTTATAGAAGTCGGAGTAGACGTAGCAAAAGCCAGTTGTATAGTGATTTTCGACGCAGACCGTTTCGGACTAGCACAACTACACCAGCTCAGAGGACGAGTGGGACGTTCAGGCACACAATCCTGGGCTTTCCTAGTGTCAAACGCACCAAACAACCAGTTAGCAGCTGAACGTTTACAAGTAGTAGAAAACTCGTTAGACGGCGCCATAATAGCCCAAAAAGACCTAGAATTAAGAAACGTTGGAGACGTTCTAGGAGACAGTCAGTCAGGTGGAAAATCCAGTCTAAAACTATTAAGAGTAGTAAAAGACGCAAAAATCATTGCAGAAGCAAGAGAGGACGCAAACACGCTACTAGAACACGACCCGACCCTACTAGAACATCCACAAACCGCCGGAGCAGTTTTAGACTTTACACAAGGTAGCAGCACAGCAATACTAAGCAATTAGATTAATGAAATCAGATTCATGAAACACAAATTGCCCAAGTAGTTTTGTACAAAAATCGCTTTTAATAGGCTAAGGCACTATTAAAAGCGGCTGATAACGATTAAGCACACAGGCGCCAAATAAAAAAATAAACGCCAAATAAAAAATATAATAAAAAAATAATATATATTTTCACAATAAACGTGCGAAAAAAACAATTTTTGAATATCCTAGATATATAGAAAGGTAAAATCGCGAGAGATGAGGCAAAGATGACTGAGCGCGAACAACAAATTCTATCGTGGATTCAACAGAACCCTATGATTAGTCAGCAAGAACTTGCAGACCTAGCAGGAATAACAAGATCAGGCGTAGCTGCACACATTTCCAATCTTATTCGCAAAGGATACCTTAGAGGAAAAGGATATATAGTCACACCACCTAGCTACGTAACAGTAATAGGCGGAATAAGTATGGACGTTCTGGGAATCGCGTGCGGAGACCTAATGGACTACACTTCAAACGCTGCAAAAGTACGATACGCGCTAGGCGGAGTCGGACGAAACATAGCTGTGGCACTAGAAAGAATGAACACACGAGTAAGCCTAGTATCCGTGTACGGCGGCGACCACAACGGAGAATTATTCAAAGTCGACGCGTCTGTAAACGGATTAGAAATAGGATACTCAAAGCAGCTACCAGACGCAATGACAGCATCATACATGTATGTAGGAGACGCATCGGGGCAAAGGCTTTTAGCACTAGACGATATGAGCATCTACGATTACATGACACCAGACTTCTTGCGCGAAAGAATATCGATAATAGAAAACGCAGACATAGTTGCACTAGACACCAACATTTCACAAAAATCCTTTGAATGGGTGTGCGACAACTATCACAGACCAATAATGGTGCGCGCAATAACCGACGCAAAAGCTCCACGAATACTTTCCAGACTACACTGCATAGACACACTCATATTAGACACAGCCGAATCGCAGGCGTTAACAGGCATTTGTGCGGTAGACGAAAAATCTGCAGTAAGATGCGCTAAGGTATTGCTAAAACGCGGAGTTGGGCATGTGTTTGTTAACTCGGGGCGCGAGGGAGTAGCGTATGGCGTAGCGGACGAGGGAGTAGCGTTCTATCCCGTACCGCTAAAACGTGTACAAAGAATGATTGTTGCGCGCGGAAACGGTGGAGAAGGCGTGCGCGCGGTTGGCAACGACAATGGTTCGAGCGATGCTGCTACAGCGGCATTGATCTACGCCAGATATAATCATTTTGACAACACAAAGACAGGGCGATTCGCTGTAGCCGCCGCAGCTCTTAACACGGAGTCGGTGGAAGCTGTGCACGAGTCGATGACTCCAGAGCTTGTAATGGAGAGAATGGAAAACATTCACGAGCGCGTGTGAGTGCCGAATCTCTACCTTGTTTGGTGTTGTGTGAGGGCTGGGTGATTCTTGTCTCACAACGCTCTGCCTCTTGCGTGTTGGTTGTTGTTGCGGTTGTTCCGATTTGGTTTTGATTTTGTTTTTTGGTTGAAGTTTATTTGTAGTGGTTGATCATTTGGATTATTTGGTATCGGCTGACGCTCTTATATTGTTCGACCAAGAATCACCCAGCCCTCTTACGTGCTTGAACAATTGCGTATCTTTCATCACTGAGATTCTCGATTTTTCTTGCTACTTCAGCGAATCACCATTTCATGCTGAGGTTCGCTTTATCCGCTGCGAAAAATCTCGAATCTCTACCTTGCTTGTTGTTGCGCAAAAAATTAGCCTGAGAATGGCGTGCAAAATATGATTTCTGCAACATTCTCAGGCAATTATTAAAAGAATGAAAACGAATGAATTAGATTAGTGAATCACTCGCAATCTTCTGGCTTAGGAATCAAGAACGAGCATGCAAACGCCAAAGCAAGTAGCACGATTCCAGCAACCATCGAAGCAATATATCCAGCTGATGCTCCAGCAGATTGTACAAAATTAGTCATAACAGCGTAAAGAATCGCAAAGCTCAAGCCTGCACCAAGATTAAACGCGCCAGCATTCATTCCAGGCAAATATCCAGGATTATCCTTTGGCGAAAGCACAATTCCAAGACCGTTAAGCATAATGTTTGCAACGCCAGCATAGCTGATACCAAGCCACAAAGAAAGCACTACAAGCGCCCAAACAGAAGGCGAGGCTGCAACATAGATTCCAAATACCACGCCAAGAACGCTCACAAGAATTCCAGCACGCAGCACCAGACGATACCCGAACTTTGCAGCAAGCATACCCGCAACAGGTCCAAACACGAAGCCGATGATTGCGTAAGGGGTAAGAGTTGCGAAGCTTACGATGTCCGCACCCATTCCAGCGCCAGCCTTAGCATCTTGAGCTAGCTGTGGAACAACGCCGTTCATAATTGCAAATACGCCAGTCATAGTAAGAAGTGTGCAAGAAAGCAAGCCCCAAGTGCGGCGTTGACTCATATATTTTGTAGAAACAAGAGGAGCAGAGTTTTTGCCCTCTACGTTCCAGAACACTACAAAGAATACTGCTGCAAGAACCACAAGACCTGCTACAAGACTCAAATTCGCGCCAGCAAGTTTACCAATCTCGTTGATAGCAAGATATGCTGCTAGGAATGCTATGCCAAGGGTTACAACTCCAACCCAATCCATCTTTGGAGTATCTTGAGCATGGGATTCTTCAGCATAGAAAGCAACCAAAAGAACAGCGATTATACCAATGGCTGCCATAGTCCAGAATACGGATCTAAAGCCAAAGTTTCCTGCAAGCCAGCCGCCAAGAAGCGCATCAACGCCTGCAATACCGCCGTTCACAGAAGTTAGAATTGCCATTAGCTTTGCGTAGCGTTTTTCTTCGCTAACGCGCACGCGAAGCATAATCAAGCACATTGGCACAACAGGTCCGCTTGCTCCTTGAAGGATTCGTCCAATCATAAGAACTGTTACGTTTGGCGCAATAGCACTCACTGCACAACCCAAAATAGTGGAGATTAAAATCCCAGTAAGAACCTTTTTTCGTCCAACAAGATCAGCTAAACGCGGCAAGAACAGCGAGAATAATGCTGCTGCAGTAAAGAATACTGTTTGCGTTAAGGCGATTTGAGAATCCGTTGTTTTAAGCTCTCGAGTCATTGTTGCTAGAGCTGGAGAAAGCATAGATGCGTTAAGCTGGAATGCGAAAATCGCCACAAGCAGCGCTACCATAAGCGCTACGATTGATCGTCCACCCTTATCCAGCATAGATGGTTTTTTAGATGAAACCTCAGTCATGATTAACCTCTATTTTCAATTACCTCAATTATTTCAATTCTTTTAAAGCGTCAATAATCAAATCCCAGAACTTGTTAAAGTCGAGTTTAGTTGCTACTTGAGTATGGCACTTGTCAGCCGATGGCTCTGGTCCACGCAAATCTGCTACCGTCATGCCAAGCGTCAAATCTCCCTTAATCTCAACGTCTACAGGGCATCTGCGAGTTTGTACAACGCTGTGATCTATCAAATATGCAACCGTGCAAGGATCGTGAACTGGTGGGTCGATAAAATCCTGGTTGTTCTTGTATGCCTTACGGAAGAAGTCCATCAATCCGCTTGCAAAAGCAGAAAGAGGCGTACCGATAGCGTCAATCCTAGCTTGTACTTCTGGAGTGCAAAGTGCCTGATGAGTTAAATCAAGACCAACCATTGTAATAGGCCAATCTTCATTAAACACAACGTGAGCGGCTTCAGGATCTACCTTAATGTTAAACTCTGCAACTGCGCTCCAATTGCCAACGTGATAGCCGCCGCCCATGAGAACGACTTCCTTAACTCGGCTAACGATTCGTGGCTCTAAGCGAACTGCCATAGCGATGTTTGTAAGAGGTCCAGTTGGTACAAGTGTGATCGTGCCTGGCTCATGACTCATTATTGTGTCAATAATCCAGTTTACTGCGTGTCCCTCATCTAAAGGACGAGTCGGCTCTGGCAAAGTCACTCCATCCAGGCCAGTTTCTCCGTGAACAGCAGCAGCAACTTCTAGAGGACGAATCATTGGGCGGTCGCAGCCTGCGTGCACAGGGATATTTGTAGCATGTGCCATTTCTAGCGTTGCTCGCGCATTGTAAGTCACCTTTTCTAGGCTTTGATTTCCGCCGACTGTTGTTACACCAAGCAAATCAATGTTTGGATTGCCAAGCGCTAGCAGAATAGCCATAGCGTCGTCATGACCCGGATCGCAATCTAGAATGATTGTGGTCATTTTAGCTCCTTAGTTGTTTAATTATATGTCAGTTGTAGTTGGGATTTATATATTTTATGCTTAGGCTTTTTAGCAAACTTCATTGTTTAGCGTAGTCTGGGATAAATCGTCAGAAACCTGTGCTAAGCAACATTTGTTTATATAAATAAACAAATGACCGTTCCAAGTATATCAATAACAAAATTCGACACAAGTCTAAATAATTTAAAATGATATGCTTAAAACATGCACGTAATTGCAGGAAGATTTAAAGGCACACCATTATGCGCTGCAAAGTCATGTACAAGACCAACAACAGATCGCACAAAAGAGGCGATTTTTTCTAGACTCGACTCATGGGGAGTATGCGATGGCGCTCGCGTACTCGACTTATTCGCTGGCACAGCGGCGTTAGGCATAGAAGCGATTTCTAGGGGCGCAAAAGAACTCGTGTGCGTAGAGGCGAACGCTGCTGCGGCGGCGTTAATAACAAAAACTGTTAAAGTACTACAAAGCCAAGGCGCGTGGAGTGAAGATTTAAGCGCTCGCGTAAATAAAAGACGCGCAGAGCAGTTCGTACAAGACTACAGCGGTGAAGCGTTCGATTTGGTGTTTGTAGATCCGCCGTACGCATTAGAGACAGAGCAAGTTGAGCTTTTGATTGAGAATATGGTCAGTAAGGGAGTTGTAAGTGCCGCAGCTGACACGCTTATTGTTTTAGAGCGTAGCGCGCGCAGTGTTGCGCCTAAGATTTGTGCTGGGTGGGAGATTTTCGACACGCGCAACTATGGCGAAACTGCCGTAATGTTTATTCAAACTTCGCGCAACAGCAAATAAGAAACCGTGCAAATTCTATAGGCGTTTTGGCGAATCGCCAGAAACCTCCCACCCAAGGCTAATCAGAGTTTTTCTATCTTGCTTACTAAGCGATTTGCAATCAAGTTTCTCAATCAAATCTGGTCTAATCCGGCTAGTGCGTGCTAGTGCATCATCTCTGCGGAATCGATCCACTTTAGCGTGGTCGCCCGAAGTAAGAATCGCAGGCACGCTAATGCCGCGCCAAGTTGTGGGACGAGTGTATTGGTGATGCTCAAGAATCGCATCCGCGCCAGTGTACGACTCTTCAACAATCGACTCTGGGTTACCCATAAAGCCTGGAATCAAGCGCGTAATGGCCTCTACCATAACGCTAACAGCCACTTCGCCGCCGTTAAGAACGTAGTCGCCAATGGAATATTCGCGCACATCTACTCCGCGCGATTTATAGTATTCTGGGATTCGCGCGTCATAGCCTTCGTAGCGTCCGCACCCAAATACAAGTCGCTTTGCGCTTGCTAATTGTGTAGCGTCTTTTTGCGAAAACAGTGGGGCAGAAGGGTTTGGGAAGATTAGAACTGTGCCGTTATCGCCATTATCGGCGTCATCTCCATTATAAAGCAGCTCATCAAGGCATTCCGCCCACACTTCTGGCTTCATAACCATTCCAGCGCCGCCACCAACTGGCGTATCATCAACAGATTGGTGAACGTCATGCGTCCATTTTCTAAGATTATACGCGTTGATTTTAAGCAAGCCATTATCTTGCGCTTTACCAAGCAAGCTCAGATCTAGCATGCGAAAATATTCAGGGAACACGGAGATTATGTCGATTTGCATTTTATAAAGCCTTTAAGCTTAAATCATGTGTTTTAGATTCCTGGGATTAATCCACCTGGAGGATCTAAAGTTAAATATTTTTCTTTAAGATTAACTTCTGGAACCAGTGCTTGAACGAAAGGCACTAGCGCAGTTTTATCATCGCCAACAGGAGTTGAAAGGCGGATTTTAAGCAATGATTGAGCACCATCAATAACGTCTACGACTTTGCCGATTTCACGAGGCGCAACTCCAAGTGAATTATTCTCACAAATGCGCGCGCTAAGACCCACCAAATCCTTAATATACCAAGCATTTTCTTGCTCTAACTCTTGCGCGCTTTGAGCCTTAGTATAAAGCTCCAAGCCGTTTAAGGCCTCTGCATCGTTGCGATTTAGACTTTGTTCAAAAAGCAAAATCCAACGGCTTTTAAACGTTCGCGCAGACTCGATTGTAAACTCGCGCTCGCCATTTTGCGTGTAAAGCACATTGCCTGCTTTAAAGCGCTCATAAGGTTCGTCGGTAAAAATTTGGACAGTAACTTCGCCTTTTAATCCTTGCGCTTTTCCAATACGACAAACCCTCAGTAGGTTGTTTTGACCTTGCTGAGGGTTGTCAAAAAGTTGGTTTTTAGCCACGTTCAATCTCACTTACGTACGTCCATAATGTCAACGCGAACGTTGTGACGGCTTAGAGCCTGTACAACAACACGAATGGCATTAGCGGTACGACCGTTTCTTCCAATAACTCTACCGATGTCTTCTGGATTTACGCGCACGCGCAAAAGTTCGCCGCGAGCGTTTTCGTGAGAACGCACGGACACGTCATCTGGAAAATCAACGATGTTTTTAATGAGATGTTCCACAGCTTGAGCCAGCATAATTACTCAGCCTTTTCCTCGGCTTCAGCATCTGCTGCTGGAGCTTCTTCAGCTTCGTTCTTAGCGGCTTCTGCAGCAGCCTGAGCCTTTGCAGCGGCTTCGGACTTAGCAGCCTTAAGCTTCTGAGCTTCGGCTTCTACAGCCTCAACGCGAGCCTGCGCGTCTGGACCAGCTTCGGAAGTCTTCAAAGTGCCTTCTGCACCTTCAAGACACTTGAACTTCTGCCAATCGCCAGTAATCTTTAGCAGCTTCAACACTGGTTCGGTTGGCTGTGCGCCAACGCCAAGCCAGTACTGTGCGCGATCAGACTTAATCTGAATCAAAGATGGCTGCTTGTTTGGATCGTAGATGCCGATCTCTTCGATGGACTTGCCGTTACGCTTGTTGCGCGAATCAGAAATTACAACGCGATAGAAGGCGTAGAACTTCTTGCCCAATCTCTTAAGACGAATCTTGGTTGCCAAAATGGCTCTCCTTATAACTAGAGTCGTAGAATTTCGCTCGGGTGTGGGGCACTCCTCGCGAGTTCCACTGTTCCTCGCGTGGTCGATAAGAGGGCTTCGATTCACGCGAATAACTTTTCTATTATGACTGATTGCGTGGACGTTCGCGCGCTTAGACCGTGCGAACGACAGGACCTACCTTTTCGCTTAGAGCGTATCGCTCGAACATTCTCCTTATCTGTTGTTGCGCGAGGGCTGGGTGTTTCTGCGCTCGCGCGGATTAGCCGCGCTCACGTCTTCGCCGCATGTAAAGTCCACTGGACTTTACATTTAAGCGGCTCAGCGCTCCGAATTGCCTTTTCGCGCTACGCTTTAAGCGAAAAGGCAGGTCGTCGCGCAAGCTAGGTAGAGATTCGAGATTTTTCGCAGCGAGCGAGGTGAGCCTCAGCACCGAAGGTGGTGACTCGCCGAGAGAGCAAGAAAAATCGAGAATCTCGGTGTTTAAGCGATACGCAATTGTCCAAGCATGTAAGAGGGCTGGGTGATTCTTGGTCGAACAGTATAAGAGCGGCAGCCGATACCAAATAATCCAAATGATCAACCACTACAAACAAACTTCAACCCAAAAACAAAATCAAAGCCAAAACGGAACAACCGCAACAACAGACTACACGTAAGAGGCGGAGCGTTGTGAGACAAGAAACACCCAGCCCTCGCGCAACAGTAAGCAAGGAAATGCGCGAAGGTAAAGTAATAGACCATCAAGAAGGCGGTGACTAGAGGGGGATTGAAACGCAAACGATTAACGCAAAGTGGTCGCTTCCATCCACGCGAATCGCGCGTTGCTCTGTGGCTTTAGCTGTGCATCCTGTTGATTTTACTAGCACATGGTCAAGTGCAAGATTCGGCCATTTTTGCCACGTTGGCCAAGTCTTTAGTCGCTTGCCGATTTGCATTGATGCGTCTAAAAAGCCTGATTTTAGTAGCGCTCTAAAGCTTGGGTGATCTGGAGTAGAGTTTAAGTCTCCGCCGATTATTGTGACTTTTTTGACGTCTTTGACGTTGTTTTCATTATGATTTTCGCCGATTTTTGCAAGCGCCATTATTCCGTTGCTCCAAGCCGCACATCCGCGCATAGGTGACTTTGGATGCGCAGAAGCGAATGTTATTAAAAGATTTTCCGCGGATGAGTCGCAAGTAACCGCCGTAACAATTGGCACGTTTGCTGCATCAATTTTAATCGACTTACCAAAAGATTTAACATTGCTTAATCGCGTATAAATCGCGTTAAAGCCGCCATTTTCATGTCCGTTCGCGCTTCCCAATTGCACATGCACAAAATCGTGTTTAATCCCAAGTTTTTCAAGGTTTTTTACAAGTTTTTTGCTTACTTCTTGTAAAAGAATCGTATCGATTTTATGCGTTTTTGCTAACTTTATTATTTGACTTGCGTTTGCGCGACCATATCTGCAATTAAGCGTCATAACGCGGATTTCTCTCGATTTTTCTAGTGATAATTCTAGTGATGATTCTGGCGATTTTTCCTGTTTTATTCGCAGCAATCTTACTGCCCAATACGGCGTATACGATTTTAAAGAGATTACGAACAACAGCGTATATGCTACGCACAAAAATAAATAAGATTTATAAAATTCATTTTGCGATCGTGTTGCAACTGCAGCCACAGCGCTGGCGACTAGCCCAAGCGCAGCGCAAAACGGCGCAATTGGAAGCAATGCAATAACATATGGCAGTGGCTTTAGTCTATCCGCTCCAGCTGGCAGCCACCTAAGTAGCTGCCAAGCTAGAAGCAAAACAAGTGCAACAAGTAAAATCGCAAGTAAAATAGCGTAAATCATCTACTGATTATTCGGATTATATGCTTATCTGCGTTCTTCACATTATCTGCATTATCTGCCGAAAAGACCTGCGAGTCCGCCGCCCAAATTAGGCGGTAAATCAGGCATTTCGTCAGCAAAGTCGCCTTCGCCACTCATAAGATTTTGAAGATTTTCTGGCAAATTATTAGGCAAATCCTGCTTCTTCTTCATAAAAGCAGACTCGCCATTCGCGTCATCATTTGCACTATTTGCAGAAGAATTTCCAGACAAGCGTTCTCTAAGCGCGCGCTCCTCGGCCTCGCGACGCATAGGATTACCAGACTTTCCGCCCTTCTTCTTGCTCTTCTTGTCTTTACGCTTAGACTTTCCGCCAGGACCGCCAAACCCAGGCATTCCGCCCATTCCAGGCATTCCTGCGCCGCCGCCATTGCTCATGCGCTTCATCATTTTAGCTGCTTGCTCAAAGCGTTGCAAAAGCGCATTCACTGCAGAAACTGGAACGCCTGCGCCGGCTGCAATACGCGCGCGCCTAGAACCATCGATAATCTTTGTATCTTTGCGCTCTTTAGGCGTCATCGAACGAATAATCGCCTCTGTGCGGTCTATCTCGCGGTCGTCAAACTGCTCAAGTTCCTGCCTATGCGCTGCCATTCCAGGCATCATGCCAAGAATTTTCTTCATAGAACCAAGCTTTTTAACCTGCTGAAGCTGATCCAAAAAGTCGTCTAGTCCAAAAGTTCCTTCGGAAATCTTAGCCGCTGCTTTGCGAGACTCTTCCTCGTCGAACTGCTTTTGCGCATTCTCAATAAGCGTTAGAATATCGCCCATATCGAGGATTCTCGAAGCCATTCTATCTGGATGGAAAATCTCAAAATCCTTCAAGCCTTCGCCAGTAGAAGCGAACAAAATAGGCTTGCCTGTAACGCTTGCAACAGATAGTGCAGCGCCGCCTCGTGCATCGCCATCTAACTTAGAAAGCACAACGCCAGTAAAGTCAACGCCCTCGTTAAACGCTTGAGCTGTGCGAACAGCATCCTGACCAATCATGGCATCTATAACAAGCAGAATTTCTTGCGGATTAACAGCATCGCGAATTTCGCGCGCCTGCTGCATAAGAGCATCGTCCACGCCAAGGCGACCAGCGGTATCGATAATAACCGTGTCGTACATTTTTGCGCGCGCGTAGTCAATAGAATCTCGCGCAACTTTAACAGGGTCTCCAGTGGCTAAACCAGCCGAAACGACTTCGCTGCCGCCGTCACTTTGTACGCCTCGCTCTGGCGCAAAAATCGCCACACCTGCACGCTCTGCAACAACCTCAAGCTGCGTAACGGCGTTAGGGCGCTGCAAATCCGCCGCAACAAGCAAAGGCGTATGGCCCGAATCCTTAAGCCAGTAACCCAACTTTCCAGCGAGCGTTGTTTTACCAGCGCCTTGCAAACCAGCAAGCATGATTACAGTTGGTGGATATTTTGCAAAGTTCAGCGGTCTATCAACGCCTGAACCCAAAACGTTTGTAAGCTCGTCGTTTACAATTCGCACAACTTGCTGAGCAGGATTTAGCGCGCTAGAAACTTCTTCACCTAGTGCGCGCTCGCGAATTTTAGCGGTAAATGATCGCACAACATCTAGAGCTACGTCTGCGTCTAAAAGCGCACGGCGAATTTCACGAATTGTGCCGTCGATGTCTGCGTCGGATAATTTCCCTTTTCTGCGCAAGTGTTTGAATGCGCCAGAAAGTCTTTCTGTTAACGAACTAAATGCTGCCATAATTGCTCTATTCTACAGGTTGTTTGGAATGTTTTGTTGTATTGCTTTTTATTATGTTTACATTGCTTTCGCTTA
Organism: Gardnerella lacydonensis; assembly: GCF_048545055.1. Taxonomy (NCBI): domain Bacteria; kingdom Bacillati; phylum Actinomycetota; class Actinomycetes; order Bifidobacteriales; family Bifidobacteriaceae; genus Gardnerella; species Gardnerella lacydonensis. The sequence goes on along the minus strand of NZ_JBKQXT010000005.1, from coordinate 69,091 downwards.
AGACAAATGCCACGATGATCCTTGTGCGCAATCTTCGATTACAACGCCGGCGGCGGTTAAAGAGTCGCGAATCGCGTCTGCGCGTGCAAAATCCTTAGCCGCGCGTGCAATCGCCCTTTGTTCAAGCTGATTTGCAATCAAAGATTCAAGAACCTTATGCTCCGCGCTTGCGCCATTATTCGCACCTAAATCTTGCGATTTTTGCGAAAGATTGCGCCATTGTGGAGAGTAAGGGTCTAGTCCAAGAGTGTCTAGCATTGCGCGAACTTGCAAAACACAAGTCCTAATAAGGCTTTTAATGCCGTTGCTTTGATTTTCGTTTTGATTTTGCGCATAGTCATCCAAAAGCGCGTTACCAGAGCGAATCGCAGTAAAAATCGCAGCCAGCGCGCCCGAAACGTTAATATCGTCGTTCATAGCTTTAGTAAAATCTTCTGGAAGATTATCTGCATCAACGCTTTGAACTTCCGCATAATCTGGCTGATTTTCGATTACGCGATTTGCGCGCTCGAGGAAGTTAGATATGCGATCATAAGCAGATTGTGCCTCGTTCAAAGACTGATCTGACCACTCAAGCATTGCTCGATATTGCACGCCGCCTAGCGCGTATCGCACAACCCACGCGGATTTTTGAGCCAAAACAGATGGAACAGAAAGACCGTTTCCAAGGGATTTGCTCATTTTTTCGCCTTTAGATGTAACCCACGCGGAGTGCATCCACACGTTTGCGCTTTTCCATCCAGCAGCAAGTGTTTGCGCCATCTCGTTTTCGTGGTGTGGGAAGCGCAAGTCAAGTCCGCCGCCGTGAATGTCGAAAGCATCGCCAAGATAGCGGTGGCTCATTGCCGAGCATTCAATGTGCCAACCTGGGCGTCCTGCTCCAAACGGCGTGTTCCAGCGCGCGTCTTTTTGGTCAAAATCGCAAGGTGCTTTCCAAAGTGCAAAATCGCGAGCATCGTGCTTATCTGGGCTTGCGTCAGCTGGGTCAATCGGATTGTATTTGTCGGCTTTGTCAGCACTATTGCTGTCATCAGAATTACCATTTTGATGCGTTAGCGCGCCGTAATCTTGCCAGCTTGGCACACTAAAATACACGTTTCCAGTAGGATTTCCATTTGCGTCTGTTATTGCGTATGCATGACCGCGATCAATAAGGCGTTGTATAAGCTCCACCATATCGTTTATGTGACCAGTTGCGCGCGGCTCCACTGTTGGCGGCATAACGCCAAGAGTGTCGTAAGCTTTAGTGAACTCGCGCTCGTAAATGTAGGCGCGCTGCCACCATGTTTGGCCATTTTCGCTAGCTTTTTTGATGATTTTATCGTCAATATCTGTAACATTTCTAACAAAAGTGACAGTGTAGCCAAGGCGCAAAAGCCATCGGCGAACAACGTCGAAGGCGATTGCGGCGCGAATATGACCTATATGAGGCGAGCTTTGCACAGTCGCGCCACACACGTACATTCCAACGTGGCCAGGAGTAACCGTTGTAAACTCGCTAGTGTTGTGCGTTGCCGTGTTATATAGGCGCAATCGTGCTGCTGCTGCTGTAAGAGTTCTGTTCGTATTTTCAAGCATAATCTCAATTATATGTTTAGCTAATAACTCACGCGTTAAGCTCGAAGTTGTCGATTCGAGTATTTGTTGCGATTATGACTTATGCTTGTATAAACATGAGTCGCAATCAACAAAGCGCGATTTGTACGAAAGGGATGCAATGACGTTTTCAAATGATTCAAAGTATAGCGAAGATCCAAACGCTGCTAATTTGAACGCTGTTATGGAAGACGATTCACAAAGCCTCCCAGATTCTGGGTCTAGCACAAGCACGAGCGTACTTGAAAAGCCAGAGGTAGATGAATCAGCGCGAATGGACGATGGTGGTGATGCAGACCGCTTTGCACACTACGTTTCCAAGGATCGCGTAATCGAATCGCGACTAACTGGCCGTCCTGTTGTAGCACTGTGCGGAAAAGTATGGATTCCAAAGCGCGAAGCTAACGACTACCCTGTTTGCCCAGAGTGCAAAAAAATCTACGAAGAAATGAACAATCTGGGCTTTTAGCCTAAGACTAGACAAAAACTAGCCTAAAACGTTGATTTCTGTAGGAATAGCTGGATCTCCGCGCATAAGACTTTGAGCAGAAATTGGAAGTCTGCTAAGCGCTTTGGCACAATAATCTTGTGCTCGCATAATCGCGTCATGCCCCATAAACTCTGTATTAAATTCACCATTTTGCACATAGTCAACCAGCAAATCTTCCCAAGAATCTTGCGGCTTAAAGGTCGCTAGCGCACTCTCCGAGCCAGAAATCACATGCTCACAATCAGCTACGCCATTGCGAGCCGTGCCGCCATTCGCGCCGCCGCTAAAATCGTAGGAACGATACGCGAGCTTACGCCCTGGAACAGTCGCCTTATTCTTAGACTTCTTAGCAACAGGTTGCATAACTCCATCCGCGCCTTCACGCTCTGTGAGTTTATAAACCATTGCGCAAGTAGGCGCGCCCGAACCCGTAACAAGCATTGTTCCAATGCCGTAGGAATCAACTGGCGCGTTTTGCAAAGACGCAAGCGCATACTCGTCTAAATCGTTAGTAACCGTGATTTTAGTATTTTTAGCACCCAACGCATCGAGTTGCGCACGAACGCGACGAGCCATAACGCACAAATCGCCCGAATCAATGCGCACGCCGCCAAGATCCGCGCCAGCAACTTGCACGGCGGTTTTAACAGCCTCTTCTACGTTGTACGTGTCTACAAGCAATGTTGTGCCTTTGCCGAGCGCTGCAATTTGCGACTCAAAGGCTGCGCGCTCCGAATCGTGCACAAGAGTAAAGCAATGCGCGGCTGTTCCAATCGCCTTAAGCCCGTAAAGCTTTGCCGCAAGCAGGTTTGCCGTGCCCTTAAAACCGCCAATCACCGCCGCGCGAGAGGCAGCCACCGCCGACCACTCGTTTGTGCGCCTGCCGCCCATATCCATGCACGGTCTGCCAGCGGATGCGGAGACCATTCGTGCTGCAGCGCTCGCCACTGAGCAATCGTAGTTAAGCACGGAAAGCAGCAGCGTTTCCAGCAATGTGCATTCGCCGAAAGTGCCTTCAACTTGCAAAATCGGCGAATCTGGGAAGAACATTTCGCCTTCTCTGTAACCGCGAATTTTGCCGCTAAAATGGTAGTTTTCCAGCCATTTAATAGTGTCTTTGCTCACGATTTTTCGATCTTGCAAAAATCGCAAGTCTTCGTCGCTAAAGTGGAATCGCGCTAGCTCTTCGAGGATTCTGCCTGTTCCTGCTACCACTCCGTAGCGGCGACCTTGAGGAAGGTGTCGCGCGAAAATCTCAAAAACGCATTTGCGATTTGCTGTGCCATCTTTTAGCGCCGCATCGAGCATTGTGTATTCGTACATGTCGGTCATAAGTACGGAAGAGTTTGTGTAGGATTTTGCTTCGGATTTTGCGAAATCAAAAGAATCAGACATTTTCAATCCTTTCTTGCGATTTTAGTAACCAAACTTAAAGCATGGCTACTTGCGACTTTTATATGCGACTTTTACCTGCAGACAATCATAGTCCTATGCCTATCTACGATTAGTGCGTAGTGATTCTCGATTTTTCGCAACGAATCGACGACCTCGAGCTGCGTATTTTGCCCGTGTTTGTTTATCAAAACGTCAAATATGGGAACAAACGCGGGGAAAAAGAAACAAAAGCAGGAAAAATAGGCTCATATCTAGCTCATGCCTAGCTTATGCCTATCTTATGCCTGACTCGTGTCAGACTCGTGGCAGATTCGTGGTAACCTAAAAATATGACTATAGCTGTTTGCCCAGGCTCGTATGACCCCGTTACAGCCGGACACTTAGACGTGATACAACGTTGTACGCATCTCTTTAAAGAAGTGCATGTTTTGGTGGCTGTTAACGCGGCAAAAACGCCAATGTTTTCCGAATCGGAGCGTGTGGATATTATTCGCAATGCTGTTAAAAACCTAAAAGATGATTTTCCAGTCGGGAAATTTGCTCCGCCTTTATGCGGAGCAGCACAGTCGCCAGCGTGCAAAATAGTTGTTGCCTCCACAGATGGTCTTATAACAGATTATTGCAAAAAAGTCGGCGCAACCGTAATAGTTAAAGGATTGCGTCAAAATGGCGACTATGAGGCGGAGCTTGGAATGGCGCTGGTTAATCGCAAGCTTGCTGGGATAGAAACCATGTTCCTTCCTGCAGACCCTATTTTGGAACATGTTTCTAGCTCCGTTGTAAAAGATGTTGCTCGTCACGGCGGAGACGTTTCTGGAATGGTACCAGATAATGTGGTTCCACTTTTACAGAACGTTTTTTCTAAAACAAGTGCAATATCATAAAAATACGTACAATAAAGTCATAAAATTAAAATAATAAAATAAAATTATTAGGAGAAACAGAGAGCAGCTACTTAGCGAAGGAGACAAAATGAGCGAAAACGAAGACGACACAATGGAAAGCCAAGTATCGGCAAATCGCAGCCAAAAGTTGCCATTAAATCCAGTGATTGCAAACAACGATGATTCGCCCAGTGCTGCTTTTGAAGCTTACGACGCAGTGCCTGCGGCAAATAAGACTAACGATGATAATGCTGCTGATTCTGCGGTTGCTGGCGATTCTTCTGCTGATTCTGCGGTTGCTGGCGATAATGCGCAAAACTTGTTCCCAATGCCAGATTTGCGTGAACGCGAAGACGGTGGTGCAATAGAGTTTGAAGATGAAGAAGAAAACGTGTTTAAAACCGCGAATCCGCAAACAGTAAGCGAAGAAGTGCGAACAAAGTCGCGTGAAGAATTCACAACAGTTTACGACATAATCGACACAATGGAAACCACGTTAAATGAAGCAAAAGGCGTGCTGTTTTCTGCTGGAATGGCGAAGATTGATCGCGAAGAATTCGGCGACTACTTATCTAGGTTAAAAGACATGCTACCAGTGCAACTTGAGCGCGCGAGTGCATTAATGCGAGAGGCAGAAAGACGCTTGCGCACAGCTCAGGCTCAAGCAAATTCAATCGTAAGTTCTGCACAAAGCCAGGCTGCTCAGATGGTTGAAGAAGCACAAGAGAGGGCTAAATTCTTGGCTGGTCAAGAAAACGTGGTTGCCATTGCAAGAAATCAGGCGCGAGGAATCGTAAACGAGGCGCAGGCAAAGGCTGATAAACTCACGCGTGGTGCGGATCAGTACAGTGCTACGGTTATGGAAGGCTTAAAACAGCAGTTAGACAAGCTAGAGCAGGATGTTCAGGCGGGTCAGCGAGTTCTAGAAGAACGCAGGCGTGCGGCGGCGCATGTGCAAGACGAGATTAACAGACAAGTTAATGGAGAAGTTGTAAACGAAAGCGAAGAAAGGAACTAAAAATGGCATCGCATCCCTCCCAGTCTTTATGGGCGGTACCAGTTGCGCAAATGGCGGCACGAGCAGGAAGTAGCATGCAGTTACATCGCGTGTTTCCAGCGCCAGAAGGTATAGGAGACAGCGTTATTGGCGTGAAGCCAGGGAGCGATGTTACAGTAGACGGCAACTTTGATTCCGTAGTGGACGGGCTTATGTTCCAGGGCACGATTACAGCGCGCGTACACGCAGAATGCTCTAGATGCCTGATGTCGTTGCATAGGGATTGGAGTGTTGATGTGTGCGCGTTCTTTGCGCAGGTGGAAAGCAAGGGCGGCGCGCGTTTCAATAATTCTAAATCTAACAGAGCTAATGGCGATAATGATGATTTAGAAGACGCTGATATTTGGGACGAGGGCGACGATTCTGGAAACGTGTATCCGCTGGTTGGCGGAGGCGACTTTGCCGATATCGAGGCATTGATTCGAGACACAATGGTTAGTGAGCTGCCGCTTAAGCCTTTGTGTGAGCCAGATTGCAAGGGTCTTTGCTCGCAGTGCGGAGAAAACTTGAACGAACATCCAGATCATCATCACGATATTACGGATATTCGGTTTGCGGCGCTTGAGGGACTTAAGCAAAAGCTTGAAAACTCGCAAAATCGCGGTTGATTTGCACTAATTACGTAGTCGCTCCGACCTGCCTTTTCGCTTAGAGCGTAGCGCGAAAAGGCAATTCGGAGCGCTGAGCCGCTTAGCGTAGAAGCACGGTGTGCTTCTACGGCGGCGAAGGCGTGAGCGCAGCTAATCTGCGCGAACGACACGACCTGCTATGTAGTGCGATTCTGAATAATGTATGGCGCTTGCTGTAATATACAGAACGCTTAAGCTCAATCGGTTGAACGAAATAGAGGAAAGATTATGGCACTGCCAAAGTACAAGACCTCGCGCGCTAATACTCATTCGCGTCGCGCCAATTGGAAGGCTTCTGCCGTGCAGACTATTACCTGCCCGAACTGCGGTTCGCCAGCGTTGTCTCACATGGCTTGCCCAACCTGCGGTAACTTCCGCGGTCGCGTGTATCGCGAAGCAATTCGCTCTGCGCACACCAAGTAGGTTGTATTTTAAGAGAACCCTGCCATCGACGGGTGGCAGGGTTTTTTGTTTTTGCGTTTTGTTTTTCCCGCGTTTGTTCCCTTTTAGTGCGATTTGGTAAACAAACGCAAGAACACTTTCCCGCGTTTGTTCCCTTTTTTGCTGTTTTGGTAAACAAATGCAGGCGCGACGAATTGCCTTTTCGCTTAGAGCGTAGCGCGAAAAGGCAATTCGGAGCGCTGAGCTTGCTTAAGGTTGAAAGCACAGTGTGCTTTCAACGCAAGCGAAGGCGTGAGCGCGGCTAATCCGCGCGAGCGATACGCTTCATTCGCTGCGAAAAATCTCGAATCTCCACCACTCTTAGCGTAGTTTTCATAAACTTGTAGTATTTCGTGGCTAATAGTGTAAATCAACGACTTCAATGTATGCGCTATAATGTTGAAAATATGAGTGGGAACAATACAAAAGATCAGCATTATGGCAATAATGATGTAAAAAGTGACGTCAAAAGTAATGATAAAAATGACGTTCAAAATCGCTCTTATCAGAACCCAAATCATCCAGAAAATGCTAGAACTAGCAGCATAGGTGTTACGCGTTCTAAAGACGGACATACGCATGATGGAGACCCTACTCAGGAGCTTTTACGCGCGCTAGGTACTACGATTTCGCCAGATTTACTTGTTGAGGCGCTCACTCATCGCTCGTTTTCGCACGAGCATCCAGGCACTAAAAACTACGAGCGTCTAGAGTTTTTGGGAGACGCTGTTTTGGAGCTTGTCTCTACAGAAACGCTTTTTTCTGCGCACCCAGATATGACGGAAGGTCAGTTGGCTAAGCTTCGCGCTAAGGCTGTTTCGGAGTGGGCTTTGAGCGCTGTTGCGCGAGATAAGTTGCACGTTGGGCCGTATATTCTTTTGGGTCATGGCGAGATGGAGCATGGCGGCGCTCAAAAAGACTCGATTTTGTGCGATATTGTTGAGGCGCTTATTGGTGCGACTTTTGTTGAGCATGGTATTGACGAGGCGCGCGCTGTAGTGCATCGTTTGATTGACGACACTTTGGCGGAGGTTCTTACGGAAGGTCCTGCTCTGGATTGGAAGACTTCGCTTACTGTTTTGGCGCACGAGATGGGGCTTGATGAGCCTCAGTATCGAATGTCTGTTTCTGGACCAGATTATGCGCCCGTGTTCCATGCGCGCGCGGTTTTGGCGCACGAAAACGGCGATGAGCTGCTCGGCGAGGCGGATGGTTCCAGCAAACGCAAGGCTCAGCTTGCTGCTGCAGATAAAGCGTGGCATATGTTGGATAGAAGGCGTAAGTCTAGCGGAGAAAGCGGTAATTAGATTTTTCTGATTGCTGTAATATAGGCGATTCGAGGCGGTTCTATGGCTAGCAGTCGTAATAATAATGATTTATTATTTGACAATGGTTTAGTATCATCAACGGTTGCTGGCGACTTATCCGATCGGTATATTGATTATTTGCGTTCAAATAAAGGCCTTGGAAGTCGCACTCTTCGCGCATATAGGGTAGATGTTTTGCAATGCCTTGAATGGTGTGGTGTAAACGATTTTTCTGATTTGAATTCTGTGTCTACAAGCGTTCTGCGCCAATGGATGTATTGGCTTAATAAGAATCACGCGCGCTCTAGTTTGGCTCGCAAAGTGGTGGCTGTGCGCGGTTTTTTTGCATGGACTACACACGTTGGTTTAATTAGTGCGAATCCTGCGCAAATTCTTAATACACCTAAGATTGCTAATGAGCTTCCTACGGTTTTAGACGAGGCGCAGGCGGAAAAATTGTTGGATTGCGCTGAGGATCGTTCTGAAGATTATGCTGTGGATAAGTCGCCAGCAACCGAGCATCAAGAAAATACGCCACTAAAATCGCAAATAAAAACGAAACAAGAGTATGCAATCGCACTCAGAAATGCTGCGATTTTAGAGCTTTTATATGCCACGGGCATGCGAGTGGGGGAGCTTACGGGTCTTAATGTGCAAGATATGGATTTTGAAAATCACACTGTAAAAGTTACAGGTAAGGGAAACAAGCAGCGTGTAGTACCATTCGGTGTTCCTGCTGCAAAAGCGTGTAAAAAGTGGCTTGACTGTGGGCGAAATGCGCTGCAAGAAAAATCTGCCGCAAGCTCGCAAGCGTTGTTTTTGGGCGTGCGCGCAAAACGTATAGATCAGCGCGTTGTTAGGGATATTGTGCACGCTGCCGCTGCGGCTGCAAACGTGCCCGATGTGGCGCCGCACGCACTTCGCCACAGTGCTGCAACGCATATGCTCAACGGGGGAGCGGACCTTCGCGAGGTTCAAGAGCTTTTGGGGCATTCGTCGCTTAACACAACGCAGCGCTACACGCATGTTTCTATTCAGGCTCTTAAACAGCGTTACTCGCAGGCTTTCCCGCGTGCGTAGAAAGACAAAGGTTTATACAGAGAATGAAAAGATGTGATTTGAGTCACGTTTGGTGGCAAAATGGTGGCAAAATCGCGCAAAGTCAAAAATCTCGGAGCGTGCGTTGCGTGGCTAAATGTATAATCGATTTATAAGCTTGATAGGAGGGTAAAACAGTGGTTGATGATTCAAATAAGCCTGAATCAAGCGCATCATTGAATGAGAATGCAGCAAATCAAAACGACTACAGCACGCCAGAATCCAGCGCGGCAGACGTTGAAATGAGCCAGTATGTGGCAGATCGCGCTCGCGTAAACGAAGATAAAATTCGCCAAGACGAGCAAATCGTTGCCGAATTTGGCGAGTACAATTACGGCTGGCATGATTCGGATGCTGCAGGCGAAGCTGCAAAGAAGGGCATTGACGAGTCGGTTGTTCGCGCAATTTCCGCCGACAAACACGAGCCAGAGTGGATGCTAAACCTTCGTTTGCAAGGCTACCGCGCGTTTTTGCAAAAGCCGATGCCTGATTGGGGAGTGGATTTAAGCGGTTTTGACGCAGACGATTTTAAGTACTACGTTCGTCCAGTTCACGATCAAGCGAAAACTTGGGATGATTTGCCAGAAGATATTCGCAAAACTTACGATAGGCTTGGCATTCCAGAAGCGGAGAAAAAGCGCTTAGTTTCAGGCGTTGCAGCACAGTATGAGTCGGAAGTTATTTACAATTCGATTCGCGAGGATTTAGCAGCTCAAGGCGTAATTTTTGTTGATACGGATACAGCAGTGCAAAAGTATCCAGAGCTTGTAAAAAAGTATTTTGCAACTGTGATTCCAGTTGACGACAACAAGTTTGCGGCTCTTAACACCGCTGCTTGGAGCGGCGGCTCGTTCGTGTACGTGCCAAAAGGCGTGCATGTGGATATTCCGCTTCAGGCTTACTTCCGCATTAACACGCCGAATATGGGGCAGTTTGAGCGCACGTTGATTATTGCAGACGAAGGATCGTACGTGCACTATGTTGAAGGTTGCACAGCTCCGATTTATTCCACGGATTCGCTCCACGCTGCAAACGTTGAGATTGTTGTAGAAAAGCATGCGCGCGTGCGCTACACAACCGTGCAAAATTGGTCAAATAACGTGTACAACTTGGTAACTCAGCGAGCCTATGTGCGCGAAGGCGGCACAATGGAGTGGGTTGATGGAAACATTGGATCCAAGGCTACTATGAAGTATCCTGCATGCATTCTTGCTGAGCCGTACGCAAAAGCAGAAACCATGTCTTTGAGCTTTGCGGGCCGCGGTCAGTACCAAGATACTGGTGCGAAGATGATTCACTTGGCTCCGCACACAAGTTCTACGATTGTTGCTAAGTCGATTTCGCGTGGCGGCGGTCGCTCGGCTTACCGAGGTCTTGTGAAGATTGTTAAGGGCGCTAGCGGCTCCAGTTCTTCAGTTGTGTGCGACGCTTTGCTTGTTGACGATTTTTCAAGGTCCGACACTTATCCGCATGTTGACGTGCGCGAAGATAACGTTTCAATGGCTCATGAGGCCACTGTTTCCAAGGTTTCCGAAGATCAGCTTTTCTATTTGATGAGCCGAGGGCTTGAAGAAAAAGAGGCTATGGGCATGATTGTGCGCGGCTTTGTGGAGCCGATTAGTCGCCAGCTGCCGATGGAGTATGCTCTGGAGCTTAATCGTCTTGTGGAATTGCAAATGGAAGGATCCGTGGGGTGATGAGCGAAGATTTAAAAAAGAATTTGAGCGATAATTTAGGCAATAAAATGACGGAAAAAGAAATTAATATTCCTGTAGCAGACCCTAATGATCCTTACGCGGTTCCTGCTGCAATGCCTTCTAGTGCAGATAAATCCGTGCGCTCTTTTAACGTGCAAGACTTTGCGATTCCAACTAGGAAGCAGGAAGATTGGCGATACACTCCAGTTGAGAGAATTTCTGAGTTTTTTGATAGCTTTGAGCCGTCTAACAACGTTGCTGTGGAGCTAAAAGGTGTTGATGGCGATTCGCATGCAACTCTACAAATTCTGCCAAAAAACGAGGCTCCGCATACAGAGATGAAGCCTTCGGATCGCGTGGCTGCTGTTGCGTGGAATTCTGCAAAGTCGGCGTACGTTTTGCATGTTTGTGGCGAAGTTACAAAGCCAATAATATTGCAAATTCACGGAAACAACTTGCAATCGCTAGACGCATTGCACTTAGTGATTGAAGCCGATTCTTACACAAACGCGGATATTATCGTAGAACACACAGGAATTGCAAAGCTTGCTGAAGGCGTAGAAATCATTCTTGGAGAGAACGCGCATGTTTCTACAACGTTCATTCAAGAGTGGGATTCAGGCAGCAAACACGTTGGAAATCATAGGATTCACGTGGGTGCTGGCGCTTCTTTACGCCACACAATGGTCACGCTTGGCGGAGACGTTGTGCGAATCCGCATGGATCAGGATTTTGGCGGCGAAAAGGGCGATTTGAACATGCTTGGCATGTATTTTGTGGATCCAGGCGAGCATGTTGAGCATCGCACGATGGTTGTGCACAATCACCCAGAATGCAAGTCGCGAGTAGTGTATAAGGGCGCGCTTTACGGCAAAGGAGCGCATTCTACATGGGTTGGAAACGCGCTTATTAAGCCAGAAGCTCCAGGCACGGATTCGTACGAGTTGAACAGAAACCTGGTGCTAACTCCTGGCGCGATTGCTGATTCGGAGCCGAATTTGGAAATCGAAAATGGAAATATTATTGGCGCAGGTCACGCAAGTTCTGTCGGCAGATTCGACGACGAGGAGCTGTTTTACTTGCAATCTCGCGGCGTGAGCGAAGCGGATGCTAGAAAGCTTGTTGTGCGCGGATTCTTTAACGAGCTTATTGAGGAGATTGGCGTGCCGCAAATCGTAGATCACTTGATGGCTGCGATTGAGAGGCGTTTAGCTAAGACGGAAGAATCGCAAGTAACCGCACCATCACGCGAATCGCAAGCAACCGACGAATCGAAATATGCGGAAGAATAGGAGATAAACATGTCAACTTTAGAAATCAAGGATTTGTACGCGTCTGTAGAAACAAAAGAGGGACGCAAGCAAATCTTAAAGGGCGTAAATCTTACAGTTAATTCGGGCGAAACGCACGCGATTATGGGTCCGAATGGCTCTGGAAAGTCTACTCTCGCATACACTTTGGCAGGTCACCCAAAGTACGAAGTAGATTCGGGCCAGGTGCTTCTAGACGGCGAAGATATTTTGAAGATGACTCCAGACGAGCGCGCAAAAGCTGGGCTGTTTCTTGCGATGCAATACCCGGTAGAGGTACCAGGCGTTTCGATGACGAACTTTTTGCGCACAGCAAAAACAGAAGTGAGCGGCGAGGCTCCGACTTTGCGCGCGTGGGTTAAAGAGCTTAACGAAGCAATGAAGCGCTTAAGAATGGACCCAAAGTTTGCATCTCGTTCTGTAAACGAGGGATTTTCGGGCGGCGAGAAAAAGCGCGCGGAAGTTTTGCAACTAGAGATTTTAAAGCCAAAGTTTGCGATTTTAGATGAGACGGATTCTGGTCTAGACGTGGATGCTTTGCGAATTGTTTCGGAAGGCGTAAATCGCGCCAAAGAAAATACTGGTTTGGGCATTATGATGGTTACGCATTACACGCGAATCCTAAAGTACATTAAGCCAGATATTGTTCACGTTTTTGCGCAAGGTCACTTTGTAAAGACGGCGGGACCAGAGCTTGCAGACGAGTTGGAAGAAGAAGGATACGACAAGTATTTGCCAGAAGGTGCCAGCGAATCTGCGATTGCTTAAGCGGCGTGTCTAAAGCCGCGAGTAAACTCGTTTAAGTTTGGCTAAATAAAACGGAAGAGGTTTGTAATGACTGTTCGCGGTGATATCAGAAATGTGGCAATCGTAGCGCACGTTGACCATGGTAAGACAACGCTCGTAAATGCCATGCTTCAGCAGTCGCACGTATTCTCTGAGCGAGAAGAAGTGCCAGACCGCGTAATGGACTCCAACGACCTTGAGCGCGAAAAAGGCATCACCATTCTTGCCAAGAACACTGCAGTGCAGTACACTGGCCCGCTGGCAGAAAAGTACGGTCATCCAGAGGGAATTACAATCAACGTAATCGATACCCCAGGTCACGCCGACTTTGGTGGCGAAGTAGAGCGCGGCATCTCCATGGTTGATGGCGTTGTGCTGCTTGTTGACGCTTCCGAAGGCCCACTTCCGCAAACTCGATTCGTTCTACGCAAGGCGCTTGAGGCAAAGCTGCCAGTGATTTTGTGCGTTAACAAAACGGATCGTCCAGACGCGCGTATTGACGAGGTTGTGAGCGAAGCTACAGATTTGCTTCTCGGTCTTGCACAAGACGTTGTTGAAGAAGGAATCGACCTAGATATTGATTCGCTTCTTGATTTGCCTGTTATTTATTGCGCTGCAAAAGCTGGCTATGCATCCTTGAATCAGCCAGAAAACGGCGGCTTGCCAGACAATGATAATTTGGAGCCGCTTTTTGACTCCATTATCTCCAACATTCCAGCACCAGAGTACGAGGAAGGTGCACCTCTTCAGGCGCACGTTGCAAACATCGATTCCTCTGACTTCTTGGGTCGTCTTGGTTTAGTGCGAATCTACAATGGCACTTTGGAAAAGGGTAAAACTTACGGGCTTTCTCGTGTAGATGGCTCGCTTGAAAACTTCCGCGTTTCCGAGCTTTTGCGCACACAAGGCTTGGAGCGCACTCCTGTTGCATCTGCAGGCCCTGGAGATATTGTTGCAGTTGCAGGCGTTAACGACATTATGATTGGCGAGACGATTGTGGACCAGAACGATCCAAAGCCTCTTCCATTGATTCACGTTGACGACCCAGCTATCTCCATGACTTTCGGCATTAACGATTCGCCGCTTGCTGGCACAGAAGGCAAGGATCACAAGCTTACAGCGCGCATGATTAAAGATAGGCTTGATCGAGAGCTTATTGGTAACGTGTCTATTAAGGTTCTTCCAACAGACCGCCCAGATGCTTGGGAAGTTCAGGGTCGTGGTGAGTTGGCGTTGGCAGTTTTGGCGGAGCAAATGCGTCGCGAAGGCTACGAGCTTACAGTTGGCCGCCCTCAAGTTGTTACTAAGACGATTGATGGCCAAATTAACGAGCCTATGGAAAACACTACGATTGATGTTCCAGAAGAATACATGGGTACTGTTACGCAGCTTATGGCAGATCGCAAGGGCCGCATGGATTCTATGAGCAATCACGGATCTGGCTGGATTCGCTTGCAATTTACTGTTCCTTCGCGTGGTCTTATTGGTTTCCGCACAGCTCTTCTTTCTGCTACTCGCGGAACTGGTATTGCAAGCTCTATTTCTGCAGGCTACGCGCCTTGGGCTGGTCAGATTGTAACTCGCCAGAATGGCTCCATGGTTTGTGATCGTAAGGGTGTTGCAACGCCTTATGCTATGCAGCGTTTGCAGGCGCGCGGCGTGTTCTTTGTGGATCCGCAAAGCCCTGTGTACGAAGGTCAAATCGTTGGTATTAACAATAAGCCAGATGAGTTGGATGTTAACATTACGCTTGCTAAGCATATGACTAACATGCGTTCTTCAACCGCTGATGTGCTTGAGACTTTGACTCCACCAATTAAGATGAGCTTGGAAGAGTCGCTTGACTTTGCTAACGAGGATGAGTGTGTGGAAGTTACGCCTGAGTCGATTCGCGTGCGCAAGATTATTTTGAGCCGTGATGAATGGTATAAGTGGCGTGCTAAGCAGCGTCGTCAAAATAATGCTGCGTGATTCCTTAAAATGATGTTCAACATGAAGTCGCATTCCGTGCTATTTGCTAGCAAGTGTGCGGCTTCATGCGTTTTAGCGGTATTTTGCGCGGTTTTGGGCACTTTTGCGCATCGAATGGGCGCTATGTATAACTTTCCGTACGGTCTTGTAATCGCGCTTTTGCTTGTTACTTTGAGCGCGTGTTTTGCTCGCATGCTTTGTGGCATGTTTGGTTTGATTTTGCACTCAATCGTGTGCTGTTCGGTTGTGTGGATGATTGCGCTTGGATGGTTTAGAATTTTTGGCGCGTTTCGAGGCGTGCTTGTTGCCGTTGGATTTGGCGTGGATAATCTTCCGTGGATCGCGCAAAATGCTGGATATTTTTGGCTTTATGGCATTATTATCGCTCACGTAGTTTTGCTTTTTATGCCTAATAAATTTTTTATTATTTCTGGTGCTAAATAAGCGGTGCTAAATAAGTGTAAGTTAGTTTATAGGTGAATTTTTATAGGTGAATTTGCTGCATATTTGTGCAAAAATAACATTATGCAGTAGTCTTACTTACAAGTCTTATAGTCTTATAGTCTTAGAGTAGTTTTGAGGAATAGTCATGAATAGCAATATAGTCATGAATAGTAATAAGAACAGTAATAATGCCCGTAAATTATGCTATTTAGGGCCGGAAGGTTCTTTTACTCATCAAGCTGCTTTAAAAGTTAAAGAACAATGTAAATCGTTAGATGCTTTGCGTCTTATTCCAACTGCGTGTGAGAATATTCGTAATATTGCTAGCAAAATTGAAGATTGCTACCATTTGGGTATTATTGCGTGGGAAAACAATATTGAAGGCGTAGTAATACCTAATTTAGATTTATTAATTGATGCGAAAAATATGGTTGGCATTGCTCGCTTGGGCGTTGATATAAGTTTTGATGCTGTTGTTTGCCAGTCGGATTCAATCGATAATTGTTCGACTATTGTTGCTCATCCTCACGCGTTGGCACAATGCCGTAAGTTTGCTCAAAAGCATGGATTGAAAGAAAAAACTGCGTCTTCAAACGCTGCTGCTTGTAGGGATTTAGTTCCTGGCGAAGTTGCTTTGTGCCCTAAAATTTGTGCTGATTTATACAATAGGCAAATTGTGAGTGAAGCTGTTGAAGATTTTTCTGGCGCTCGCACTGAGTTTTTAGTGTTAGCTCCTAGAGATGAGGCTTTAAGTTTTGTTAGTATGCATCGCGAATGCTATTCATCTTTTTCTTCGATTATTGCTTTTATTCCGCGTTGTACAGGTGCTGGAGTGCTAGCAAATTTGCTTGATGTTGTGCGCGATCATGGTCTTAATATGACTTCTTTTATGTCTAGGCCGATTAAAGGTCAAGATGGTTTATATAGTTTTATTGCCACTGTTGATGCTGCTCCTTGGGATTCTACGTGTAAAGCTATGATTCAAGAAGTTGTTGAACATGGTGATTGGGTGCGAGTTTTAGCGGTGTATCCTTCTGATAATCGCAATAATCCGGTTATGAATGATTGGATGCTGCCTAATGGCGGAGTGTGTATTGATGCTCCAGGCGATGCTTCAGTTGATGCTTTGAGCGCTTTGAACGTAATGCATGCAGAAAGAGAATTATTATGGTAGAAGATGCTGGATTTTCTCAAAAATTTTCTGTTGGTATTGTAGGACTTGGACTTATTGGCGGATCAATCGCAA
Source organism: Gardnerella lacydonensis (assembly GCF_048545055.1). Classification (NCBI taxonomy): domain Bacteria; kingdom Bacillati; phylum Actinomycetota; class Actinomycetes; order Bifidobacteriales; family Bifidobacteriaceae; genus Gardnerella; species Gardnerella lacydonensis. Next base: position 52,740 of record NZ_JBKQXT010000005.1, on the reverse strand, counting down.
AGCGTTTGGCTGCGACTGGCTCCTGCAAAGTGTACGCGTATAATCGCCATCAAACAATGTATAAAGAAGCAAGGGCGCTTGGAATCACTTGCGTTGAAAGCGTTGCGGAGCTTGCGCGTATGCAGCCAAATGTTTTGATTTTATGCAATTCGCTTGCCTCTATGCCAGAAGTTCTTGGCGAGATTTCGCGCGGAATCAACAAGCAGCACACAACTTTGACGGATGTTGGTAGCGTTAAGGGGCTTGTGCGCGAGCAGGTTAAGGCCGCGGGGCTTGGTGATTGTTATATTGGCGCGCATCCTATGGCTGGAAGCGAGTTTACGGGTTGGCAGGCGTCGAGCGCACAGCTGCTGGACGGCGCGCTTTGGGCAGTTAGTGTTGATGAGAATAGTGATTTTTGGCGGTTTTTGGCGGTTTTGCGCGTTATTGTGGCGTTGTGTGGCAATCGCGCGCTCGTGTTGAACGATTCTATACACGATGCTTCGGCGGCGCTGATTTCGCACATGCCGCACGTTGTTTCTACAGCGCTGGCGAACGTTTTGTGCGGAAGCGAAAATCGCAATGTTGCGTTGCAAATGTCGGCTGGTTCTTGGCGAGATATGACGCGAGTGGCGCTTACGGATCCAGATCGCACGCGTGCAATGGTTGCAGAAAATCGGCGAAATGTGGCGGATTTGCTTGGTAGTGTGATTGAGGAGTTGAGTTTTGCGAAGAAGATGCTTGAGGGGAGCGATGGCGATTCTGCGGTTGCTAGCGATGAGCGCGCGTTTTTTGCTAAGGCTGATTATTGGCGCAAGTACAAGTATAAGGAGCGCGCGGTTGCTTGCGATGAGTCGTCCGGCGATTTGCGCGAGCTTCGATTTGCGCTTGATTGCCCAGGTGATTGGCAAAGTCAGATGATTCAAAGCGCGCAAAGCGGCGAGCAGATTGTTGGCGTGGCGCTGAATGACTCTGCGGTTGCTGGCGATGAGCGCGTGTCTCGCATAACACTTCGTCGCGTCTCAACTCTCTAATCATTGTGCATTTCGCTACAATCGAACGCCGAATTTTGTACAAAGTCGAGCGAAGATGTGAGCGATATTCTTTGTTTGGTATTGCGCGAGGTTTGAGTATTTCTCTCCTCGCAAGTGACGCGCACCTTTACGGATATCTTATGAACGTTAATGTTCTAATGTTTTAGGTTGGCGCTATTTATTGCTCGTAGAGAAATACATCAAACCTTCTGAATATCTAGAACTTTTGCGTATCTTGCATCACCGAGATTCTCGGTTTTTCTTCTTCATTCGATGAATCACCATCAAAGATGCTGAGGTTCATCTCATTCAGTGCGAAAAATCTCGAATCTCCACCGCGTTTGGTGGTGTTTTAAATTCGAAGTAGTAGATTCGAGCGGCATATAATTAACATATGACCGAATCGCAGCAATCGCCATTTTCCCTAAAAATTCAGCAATTTCTAAACCACATAAGCGTGGAGCGTGGGCTTTCTCCCAAAACCGTTGAAGCCTACGAGTCGGATCTTACAAAATACACGAACTGGCTGCGCGAATCCCGAAAAATCAACGATGTTAGCAAAATCACGCAACTAGATATTGAAGAATACGTGCGCGCGATGTCATCACAAGCAATGGCATCACAAAGTTTAGGTCCTCGCACGATTGCACGGCGAATCGCAAGCATTCACGAGTGGAACAAATTTATGCTTTCCAACGCGCAAATCACAAGCGACCCTTCTGCAGAAGTCAAAGCACCAAAGCAGTCGGAGCATCTTCCAGACGTACTCAGCATTAGCGAAGTGGAGCGCGTAATCGATGCAGCTGGCGGCTTTGGCAGCACGGATGCTGTCTCGCTGCGAGACCGTGCGCTTGTGGAATTTTTGTATGCTACGGGTGCGCGCGTAAGCGAGGCGGTTAGCTTAAAATTCGAGGACATTGATTTAGATGAATCGGTTGTGCGTCTTACTGGCAAGGGACAAAAGCAGAGACTCGTTCCGATTGGAAAGTGCGCGGTATGCGCATTGCGCGATTATTTAGCTAACGCCAGACCTATTCTTGTAAGTCGCGCGCAAAAGTCGCAAGCAACCGCACAGTCGCAAGTAAAGTCGCGACTCAAGTCACCCTTAAACTCATCGTCAAAATCTGCTAATACTCACGTGATTTTCCTCAACAAACGTGGCAAATCGCTATCTCGTCAATCCGCGTGGGAGGCGATTTCGCGTGCTGGCAAAATGGCTAAAATTGGCAAAGAATTGCATCCGCACACGCTTCGACATTCTTTTGCAACGCATTTGATTTCGGGCGGCGCCGATGTGCGCACTGTGCAGGAGCTGCTTGGTCATGCATCCGTTACAACTACGCAAATTTACACGCATATAAGCCCAGACGCGCTTATGGAGGCGTATGTTATGAGCCATCCGCGCGCGAGATAGCTCCACAACGACGCATCGATTCACTGAACATACCTTTTGATAGACTGAAGTTTATGCCTACTGATTTACTTGGACGCGAATATGAGACTTTCCGCGCGCCAGATGCGCTTACAACGCACGGTCCTGCGCGCATTATTGCTATGTGCAACCAGAAGGGTGGCGTTGGTAAAACCACCAGTTCCATCAATATAGCTGGTGCGCTAAGTCAATACGGTAGGCGAGTTTTAATTGTTGACTTCGATCCGCAAGGCGCTGCAACGGTAGGACTTGGGATTAATGCGAACGCACTTGATAACACGGTTTACACGGCGCTTTTTGATTCCTCTGTAGATGTGCACGATGTGATTCGCCACACTGCCACCGAAAACATTGATGTTATGCCTGCAAACATTGATCTTTCTGCTGCCGAGGTCCAGCTTGTTACCGAAGTTGGTCGCGAGCAGATTTTGGCTGGCGTGCTGCGCAAGGTTCGTAACGAATACGACGTTATTATTATTGACTGCCAGCCTTCGCTTGGCTTGCTTACCGTCAACGCGCTTACGGCGGCGGATGGCGTGATTATTCCTGTTGCAGCGGAGTTCTTTGCGCTTAGAGGCGTGGCGCTGCTTATGCAATCTATTGAAAAAGTGCAGCATAGAATTAACCCAGATTTGCAAGTATTTGGCGTGCTCGTTACTATGTTTACGCGCACTTTGCACAGCGAAGAGGTTTTGCAAAGGATTTACGAGGCTTTCCAGGGGCGCGTGTTGCATTCTGTGATTTCGCGTTCGATTAAGCTGCCGGATTCTACTGTTGCTGCGGTTCCGATTACGATTTTTGCTCCTGAGCATAAGACTGCTAAAGAGTATCGCGAGGTTGCGCGCGAGCTCATTTCCAACGGCGTTGTTGCATAGCGCTCCGACCTACCTTTTCGCTTAGAGCGTAGTGCGCTAGCGACGTTCTTGCTTTTGTTTCCCAAATCGACCAAAAAGGGAACAAATGCGGGCACGTTTTTCGTTTTATGCAGTGTGTTTGTATCAAAAAACAACAAAATCCAGTACAATCGCACTACATACCTAGCGCAGATTAGCCGCGATGTTTGCGTTCGGGTATTGGCTTTAATCTTACGATTGTGCGCGCGTCGATGAACATTTCTTGCTCTGGTCGGCTTCCGTTTGCGGCCGCGTCGCGCATAAGATGCAATGTTGCGCCGTCCCAGCTGATTACGTGACCAATTGCGTCGTGGTATTCGATTTTTGGCGCGCGACCAGTTGTTGGAGCGCTTGCGATTATTGGTGCGATTCCACTTGTTTCTGTGCTGCCAGCGGTTTGTAATCTTTCGTCGCCGTCTAATTGCGCGACTTTGTATGTTCGAACTACGATTCGTGCTCCCACTGGTATAAATTCTGGCAGAATTTGCCGTCTAATTAAACTGCTCGTGGTGCGCCTCCGCGTTATTTATCGTCGTAGTGGCCTTTGCATGCATAAATTATAATCGTGTCATCTGTAAACGAGTATACGATTCTATCTTTATCGCTTACTCGTCTACTCCAACAATCAGAATAGTTTCCTTTAAGTGGTTCGGGTTTACCTTTTCCGTCGATTGGATTCCGCATAATCTCTTTAATAATATTGTTAAGCTTTTTACGAGTTTTATTATCGCTTTCCCAATAGAGATAGTCACTCCAAGCGTCTGGAGTCCAAGCAATTTTTCTCATTGTTTGTGAATCCTAAGGTTTAATCTAATCCATGATTAAATTGTGCTCTTCGAGCTTTATGGTGCCATTTTTAACGCCATCAATCTGCGATTTCAAATATGCTTGATTTGACGGCGAGTAAAATGGGTCAAGCGAAAAATCTAACGGTATTCTCTTTTCGCGACCAATCGTTTTGATAAACACGTTCAGTGCGGCGCTCATAGAGATTCCGAGTTCTTTGCAAACTCGTTCTGCGTTGAGTTTGTCTTCTTTCTTTGCGCGAAAGTTTACGTTTACTATGTCTGTTGTTACTGTAGTCATCTTGGTTCCTGCTCTTATGTTTTAGTGTAGAATTTTATACTTTTGCATAAATGTATACGATAATTATATATGATGTAACGTAAATGTCATTAATTATGCAAGCAATTGTTGATGATTTTAGTGCGCTCCGAATTGCCTTTTCGCGCTACGCTTTAAGCGAAAATGCAGGTCCTGTCGTTCGCGCAGATTAGCTGCGCTATTCCTCGCGGCTATTAGTATCCGCTCGGCTGATTTGGCATGTAAAGTCCACTGGACTTTACATTTGAGCCAAATCACGCTTTGAAGGAGCTTGAAACGCGCTATGCAATTTCAAGCTCAGTCAAAGCGCTTTGCAGCGCAGAAGCAGGCTTCTGCCTTGAGCGGCTCAGCGCTCCGAATTGCCTTTTCACGCTACGCTTTAAGCGAAAAGGCAGGTCGGAGCGCACGCAGATTCTCAGGCTATTATCAGACTTGTAACAAAATTACGAGTAGAATAAGAACCGTGATACTTGATCGTCATAATCGTTTAAATTTGGCTGAACTTTACGCAAGCTTGCAAGGTGCTGGCGATGGTGAGTCGCCAGAAACCGCTGCGGAAAAATCGCAAGCAACCGCCGACGAAAAGTCCGCGCAAAAATCACCTATAAAAAGCGAAACTCCGCATCTTCCGCCCGAGCAGATGGACGAATTCGTAAACATGATGCAGGTGTATGAAGGCGCGATGTACGAAATCAGCACGAAGCTGGAGATTTTGGACGGTGAGTTTCAGGTGCGATTTTCGCACAATCCCGTGCATCACATGGAGCGGCGATTAAAATCCGTGCACTCGATTTTTGAGAAGCTGCGCCGCAGAAACCTAAGCATATCAACGCGTTCGATTCGTGACAATCTGTTCGATGTGGCTGGAATCCGCGTGATTTGCAACTATCGCGATGACGTGTATGCGGTTGCGCAATACCTTTCCAAGCAAACGGATATTCAAGTGTTGCAGGTTAAGGATTACATTAAAAACCCAAAGCCGAACGGGTATCGCAGTTTGCATGTGATTTACGCTGTGCCAGTGTTTTTGTCGTCGGGCGCGCATTACACGCCTGTGGAGGTGCAGTTCCGCACGATTGCAATGGATTATTGGGCGAGCTTGGAGCACGCGTTGCGTTATAAGGCGGATTTGCCTGACGCAAAGTTGGCGGAGCATTCCAAGACGCTGCTTGAGTGTGCGCAGAATTTGCAGGCAATTGAGGCGCAAATGCAGGGGATTCATCGCGATATTAATGGTGCGCCGCGAGTGGAGGATGCGCCTGAATCGTAACAAGCTAATTCATATTGATCTGCGCGACACACATAGTCGTACAAATGTACTATAATTAGATACTTAATAATGATTTAGGAGGAATTATGGGAGATTTTGGAAATTTTAACAGCAATTATGCTGGCAACTTTGCACAAAACCCAACAATTGTCGACGCGCAGGCTACTTATGTGCGTGAGCAGGCAGAGCGAGTGAGTGTGCGTCGAGTTTACGCAGAGATGACCGTTGGACTAATCGTCACAACGCTTGTGGCAATGTTTACGCAAAGTACGGGTGCGCTTTACTCTTACTTGTATGCTACGGGTCGATTTGGATTCTTCGGCATTATTATTGCGCAAGTAGCGCTTGCTGTTATTCTTGGAATGCGCGTTATGAAAATGAGCGTTTTTGCTGCGCGTGCGATGTTCTATGCGTATGCTGCACTTACTGGCTTTACGCTTAGCGCGATTTTTACTGTGTTTAGTCTCGGCTCTATTGCAATGGTTTTGGCTTTAACTGCTGGATTCTTCCTGTGTCTTACAATGCTTGCACTCACTACGAAGGTGAATATGCTTAAGGCTGGTCCTATTCTTATGGTGGCTTTGTTGGTGTTGTGCGTGAGTCAGGTAATTCTTATGTTTGTTGCTCCAAGTGCTGGAACAATGCGACTTATTGCTGCGATTGCAGTGCTGATTTTTGCAGGTCTTACGGCTTATGATGCACAGAAAACTCGTGCGATTTTTGAAGCGTATGCTGATCAGCCAGAAATGATTAAACGTATTTCGATTATTTGCGCGTTTAATCTTTATTTGGACTTCATCAACATGTTTGTCTATTTACTGGAATTGCTTGGGAATAGGCGCGACTAGATACGAGTGTGTGCGTTTTCCTAGGGATTATGATAGGCTATTCGCTTGTGTGATTGATGCGCATATTGCGTAGCGAGCACACATGGATGGGTGTCCGAGCGGTCTAAGGAGACGGTCTTGAAAACCGTTGTAGGGAAACCTACCGCGAGTTCGAATCTCGCCTCATCCGCAAATAGGGTTTCTAGCCAATCGCTAGAAGCCCTTTTTTCATGCCGAAAACCCTTGATATATCAACGTTTTTGGCTTGTTTTCAATGTTCTTGGGTTTGGCATTTTGTAGTATTAAATGTCATTATTTTTGATTACGAACGGGGTGTTTGGCGGGGTGGTTTTGATATCAAGTTGAGAGTTTTTGCCGAGAATGTACGCATTTTGTGTGTTTTTATATATTTTCGGGAAACTGGATTAGATAGAACGATAGTTACGCTCTTGAGATGTGATTGAGTCAAGCACAAATTGCGCGCCACTTCGATTCTCCTGACTGCTTACAAAATCTTGCGGAGAATAAGGCGCCGCGCTGTTAAACATTTCCTCGTATTGCGAAACGCTTAATTGCGTGCGATTGTTTAGCGCTTTTAAGTGCCGATTAGAAAACAGAGCGCTACGCCAGTCTGGAACAAGTGTTGCGCTAAAGAATTCTGCTACAGCACCAGAACCATATGAGAACAAGCCGATTTTTTGGCCTGGGAGTAGGGGAGAAGACGGTGATTCGTTTGTGTGCGTTCCAGAAGATAAGTCGCCAGTAACCGACGAATCATAAGAAACCGACGAATAGCCAGCAGACTCTGACGAATAGTCAAAATTCCTAAAATAATCGTAATCAAGTAAAGAAATTAAGCCTAAATAGAGTGAACCAGTGTAAATATTTCCGATTCGGCGACTATATTGTGTGCTGTCTTGGTATCTAGCAAGAAGACGTTCGCGCGTATCGCCCGTAAGAGACGCGCACGAATTTGCCTCAAAACCAGCTCGAAGCGCTTTAAGCCCCATTTTTGTGTACGGAAGATGGAAGCAAATCGCCTCAAAATCGTTGAAATTGCAGTCGTTTTTCGCGCTGTATTGCTGCCACACATCGCAGAACATGTGAATATATTGTTCGGTTGAAAACTTTCCGCGCGCCAAAGCAGTGCTTTGATATACGGGTCGCCAAAAATCCTGGATTTCTGCCGATTTTACAACGCTGTCGTCGTTGATTTGCAACACGTGCGGATTCTCGCTCACAAGCATTGCAACAGAGCCAGCTCCCTGCGTAACCTCGCCAGGAGTTCCCACGCCATAGCGCGCGATGTCTGCCGCAATCACCAAAACTTGCGCGCTAGGATGCGTCAAAACGTAATCACGAGCCATCATAAGCGCCGCAGTTCCGCCATAACATGCCTCTTTTACTTCAACGCAGCGCACCCACGGACTGAGATCCAACAGTCGGTGAATGTAAAGCGCACTGGATTTGCTGGCATCGACGCCGCTTTCTGTGCCAACAATCACCATTTTGAGGCGGCTGTTATCGATGTACGGCAGCAGCGGCAGCGCAGCTTGAGCGCCAAGTGTTACGATATCTTGATGATTTGGCGGCACCGCTTGCTGGCTTTGACCGATTCCGATCGTGAATTTGTTCGGGTCTATTCCGCGCGCGATCGCCAGATCTTTCATGCTTAGATAGCAATTTGGAGTTGCGAAAGTTATGCGGTCGATTCCGACTTTTGGCGTGTTTTTTGAAGTATTGCTCATGGTTTCCTATTTTTTTTTTTAAGGGCGATTTTAGTGGTGTAAATTTTACGGCGCGGTTGCTGGCGACTTATCCCAAACAGAAGAAAGTCGTAGTTAACCGAGTAACACGTGTAATTATTATTGTAAACTCTAAGTATTTTTGTCTTTTCGTAAATTATCAAGAATCATCCTTGCAGAATTCGTGTTCAAATCTGAACGCTTTTCGTTTAGAAGCGCGTGCACAACCTTCTGAATTTCGTTTCCATGTGCGCCAGATGCGATAGCGATGTTTGCGGCTTGAAGTCGCATGTGACCAGCTTGGATTCCAGGACCTGCGAGTGCGCGAAGGGCTGCCAGGTTTTGTACGAGTCCAACGGCGGCAAGAATGTTACGGAAATCATTGGCGTTTTCGACTTCAGCAACTTGCAGCGCGACTTTTGACATTGGAAGTGAGGAGATTGCGCCACCTACTGTGCCGATTTGCAATGGGATTTCGATACGACCGTAAAGGATTTGGTCGCTATTTTGCAAGGCCCATGTTGAAAGAGGCATGTAACGACCGGATTTTGTTGCCCATTCGTGTGCTGCTGCTTGTAATGCGCGTGTGTCGTTGCCAGATGCGAGTGCTGCTGCCACTATTCCGTTTAGGATTCCTTTGTTGTGGGTTGCAGCGCGCTCCGCGTCTACGGTGGCTAGGGAGCTTAAGGCGGCGATGCGGCGCGCAAGGCGCATGCCGTCGGCATCTCCAGCCGCGGCTGTTTTTGCGCTAGGCACAAGCGCTTCTACAGGTAGGTGAATTTCGGCGATTGTTGCCGCGCGGCTGGAGTTGGCAAGAATTGCCACTAGCGCCTTGCTCCCCACCCAGCTTTCCAGCTGGGTTTTCACGGCTTCGCCAATGGTATTTGATATGTTTGCTCCCATTGCGTCGCACGCGTTTATGTCTAGTGTTAGTTTGGCGAAGCCGTTCAATGTCGCCGCCTGTGCGCGTTCTAATCCGCCGCCGCGTTGGTATATTGATGGGTGTGCGGAGCGCGCAACCTCACTAATTGTCGTGCGTTTTGACTCGTCGCGCATTATTTCGTCTAGTTTTTTGGCTACACTTCCGTCTTTGTCTTCAAACACGATTTGTGCGCTTGTAACGTAATGTGCGCTGTGTGCCACAACGCCATTTTCTAGGCTTTTTGCTGCGATTTTTGCACCGTTGCATGCAGCAGCGATTACGGATGGCTCTTCTGTAGCCATCAGCACGTTTCGCGTTACTCCGTTTACTTTTACTCCGCGCACAACGCCTACTGGCAGGCTGAATCGCCCGATTTGATTTTCGATCATGCTGTTCGCAACGCTTGCAGGAATGTTTGTTTCGCTGCTTTGTGCGAGCTGTTCGAGCAGCAGTTGCGCGCAATCCTCACTAAGCGCGCCTTCTGATTCCAGAGTTTTTATGCGTTGTTCTACGCTTAATTCTCGAAAAGCTGCCATGTTTCTCCATTTTTTTTTGCGCTATTTTCACGATTTTCACTTTTGCAATGTTGCTTTGACGCTATTGACGCTATTTTCAAGCAGCCAGCAACAGACGAATCGCCATCAACAGCAAAGTCGCCAGAAGTACTGCAATATTCGCCAGTAAACTCGCGTATCGCAACGCTACTACTACGGACGACTACGACTACTACTACAACTACGACGACGAAGACTACTACTACTTTCGCATCCTAACTTGCATGCTCACTCCGATTCCGCCGCCCACACACAACGCCGCAACGCCGTTTTGCATGTGATTGTCTTTAAGCGCGTAAAGAAGTGTTGTTAAAATCCTGGCTCCGCTGGCCCCCAAGGGATGTCCGAGCGCTATTGCTCCGCCTCTTATGTTCAGTTTGCTTTCGTTAATGTTCAGCTGCTGGCAGACTGCTATGCTTTGTGCGGCAAACGCTTCGTTAATCTCAAAAAGGTCAATGTTTTCAACGGTGTATCCCGTGTTTTTTAGCATGCGTTCCATAACGTGTTTTGGCGCGTATCCCATAAGATCTGGGCTGATTCCGCCTTCTGCAAATCCCACGATTTCTGCCAAATAGTCGATTTCGTGCGCGATTGCGTAGTCTTTGCTCATCAAGACGAGTGCTGCGGCGCCGTCATTGATGCCACTCGCGTTTCCAGCGGTTACAGTAGGCGAGTGTTTTGCGCTAAAATCCGCCTCGCAAGTTTCATCCGCTTCGCACATTCCATTCGCCTCGCGCACATCAAAATCCGCTTTAAACAACGTTTTAAGCTTAGCAAGCTGCTCCATAGACGTGTTGGCTCGCGGATGTTCATCGCGGTTAATCACAGTTCCGTCATAAAGCTGCACTGGCGTAATTTCTGCGTCAAAATCGCCATTATTTTGTGCAAAAACAGCTTTTTGGTGAGATTTTAGTGCGAAAGCGTCTTGCTGCTCGCGCGATATTCTAAATTTTGCAGCCACGTTTTCCGCGGTAACTCCCATTTCTTTGCCAGTAAAAGCGTCACAAAGACCGTCTTTTTTTAGTCCATCAACCAGTGCGCTGTTGCCGTAGCGAAGTCCACCAAATCGCACGTTTTGTGCATAAAAAGGCACGTTGCTCATGCTTTCCGTGCCGCCAGCAACTACAATCTGTGCGTCGCCCATGCAAATCGCCGTCTGCGCGAGTCGTATGGCTTTAAGACCAGACCCACAAACTTCGTTGATTGTCATCGCGCAACTTGACTCGTCAAGTCCAGCGCTAAGAGCGATTTGGCGCGCAACATTTTGACCGCTACCTGCCTGAAGCACGTTTCCAAAAATCGCTTGATCTACGGATTTTGGGCTGATTCCTGCGCGTTTAATTGCGGCTTTTGCTGCGATTGTTCCTAACTCAACCGATGTGAGCGATTTTAACGTGCCTCCGAATTTACCTATCGGTGTGCGCGCTGCGCTTACAATCACAACATCAGTCATACGTTTAGCCGCCTAATCAGTTGAAACTAGCCTATCTAGCCTATTGAAAGTATCATGCTGAAAACACTAACCGAACTACTTTATCGTATTTTTACGCAAAATTGCGATTTGTGAAGAATTATGCTTAATTTTTTCACAATTTGCGCACAATCACATTGACTAGTCTATTTGCGGAAGGTGATTGACCCATCGTTAGGATCCATTGCGTCCACAATCGCAAGCGAATCCAAATCATACCCAGCTTCGCGCAATGCATCTCCGCCGCCTTGGAAGCCTTTTTCAATTGCAATACCGATGCCAGCAACCGTGGCTCCAGCGTGGTTGCAAATGTCAATCAACCCTTGTAAAGCCTTGCCGTTAGCCAAAAAGTCGTCCAGAATCAAAACTCGGTCGTCTGCGTTTAAATACTTTCTAGACACAATCACTGGGAACTCGCGCTGCTTTGTGAACGAGAATACGGTAGACACGTATTGGTCTCCGTCTAGATTGATCGATTGCGCTTTCTTTGCAAAAACCACTGGAACGTTGCCGAAATGACGAGCCGCAACGCACGCGATTCCGATTCCCGAAGACTCAATTGTTAGAATTTTGTTGATTTGCGTGTTTTTAAAATGCTTCGCCCAAGCTGCGCCCATTGCGTCAAAAAGCGCGCAATCGCACTGGTGGTTAAGGAATGCGTCAACTTTCAAAACATTTCCCGGCTTAACAATGCCTTCTTTTTGGATGCGTTCTTCAAGTTCTTGCACGATTATTCCTTTCAAATTGCGCCGTATTTTGCGTATGTAGCGTGTATTTGTATAGCTTACCCCCCGCTTTGACTCACTTAGCGCGTTACTCTTTAAGCTCGAAGGTATGTCGTATAGCACGAGTTTGTTTCTTTCCCCGAGTTTGTTTCTTTTTCCCTGCATTTGTTTACATTTCGACCAATTTTGGGAACAAAAGCAAGAACACTTGCCCACGTTTGTTTCTTTTTCCCTGCATTTGTTTACATTTCGACCCAAAAAGGGAACAAACGCGGGAATAGCGCGACTAATCGTCGATTCGCAAAACGCTGCGATTGTGTTTAGCTGGTGTTCGTTAAAATTGGTTAGAGTTTAATTTTTGCGATTTGAAACACAGGAGCGAGGGGCTTTTGAGCAAGTACGGTTATGATTTTGATTTGTTTGGCAACCCAGAAGATGACAGCGAGCAGAGTAATGCGCTTATTAATAAAGATATGACGAGCGAAGTTTCTGCTTCTACGGTTGCTGGCGACTTTTCCGTGCAATCTTCAAATTCCGTGCAATCTTCAAATTCCGTACAATCTTCCGACCTACCCGAAATCAATCCACAATCGCTTTTAGAAGGTCTAAATCCTCAGCAATATAAGGCTGTTCAATACGAGGGTCCCGCGCTTTTAATCGGAGCTGGCGCAGGCAGTGGCAAAACGCGTGTTCTTACGCGTCGAATTGCTTGGATTTTGGCTAATCGCAAGGCGTGGCCGAGCCAGATTCTTGCAATCACGTTTACTAACAAGGCTGCAGCTGAGATGCGTGAACGTCTTGCGAACCTAATTGGCAATAGTGCAAATAGCATGTGGGTTTCCACTTTCCATTCTGCTTGCGTTAAGATTCTTCGCGCTCATGGTGATTCAATCGGCTTAAAATCGGGCTTTTCTATCTACGATTCTTCGGATTGTGAGCGTCTTGTTAAAATAATCGAATCTGAATTGAATATCGACATTAAAAAGTTTACGCCTAAACTTTTATTGTCTAAGATATCTGATTTTAAAAATAATTTGGTTACTTGGCAGGAAAATCTTAAAAATTACGCACCAGATTATAAGCCAGGCGCGTCTGTATCTGGCGCATCTAGCTTTAATGCAGCTGGCAATGCCGATGCGCTTTACGCTGCTGTTTATGCGGAATATCAAAATAGGCTTAACGTGTCGAATGCTGTTGATTTTGACGATTTGATTATGTTAACGGTTAGGCTTTTGCGCCAAAATCCGCAAGTTAGTGCGTATTATAGACGAAAGTTCCGTTACATTTTGGTTGACGAGTATCAGGATACTAATCACGCGCAATACGTGTTGATTCGTGAACTTGCAGGTGTGGATGATGCAGGTGTGGATCATTATTCCGCAGATTCACCAGATTCATCAGTTTCACCAGATTCCACTCAACTTCCGCAGTCTTCAATCACGGTTGTTGGTGATTCAGACCAGTCGATTTATGCTTTCCGCGGTGCAGATATTCGCAATATTCAAGACTTTGAGCAGGATTTTCCAAACGCTACAACAATTATGTTGGAGCAGAATTATCGCTCTACGCAAACCATTTTGGACGCTGCAAATGCCGTAATCTCCAACAACGCTAATCGAAAGCCTAAAAAGTTGTGGACTTCTTTAGGTAAAGGTTCGCCGATTATTGGTTATGTTGCTGATAATGCGCAAGGTGAGGCTTCTTGGGTTGCTCAAGAAATCGCGCGTTTGCGTGGCGAAGATGGCATAAACTACTCGGATATTGCGATTATGTATCGCGCAAATTCGCAATCTCGTAGCTTGGAAGATGCGCTTATTAAGTCGGGTTTACCGTATCAACTTGTTGGCGGAACTAAGTTCTATGAGCGTCGCGAAGTCAAAGATGCGCTTGCTTACTTGCAATCTATTGCAAATCCTGATGACGATGTCAATATGCGCCGCATTTTAAACGTTCCAAAGCGTGGTCTTGGTGCGCGCGCTGAGTCGCAGATTACGTCTTATGCAAAAGAAAATTCTATAAGTTTTTGGTCTGCTCTTAATCAGATAGATAAGATTGCAGAACAAATTGGTATTTCATCTCGAACTTTTAATGCGCTTAAGAGTTTTAGGGATCTTATGACTTCGCTTATCGACTTTATGGAAGCTAACGATTCCAAGCCTTCTAAGGTTGTAGAGAACGTGCTTAATCAAAGCGGATTGTTGCAGGATTTGCGAGAGTCTAAGGACCCTCAAGACGAATTTAGAGTAGATAACTTGTCTCAATTACAATCGGTTGCAGCTGAATATGAACAGAATACGCCTGATGCTAATGTTGCTGGTTTTTTGGAGACTACGGCTTTAGTTGCAGATTCGGATCAGCTTCCAGACCAGGGCGAAGATACTGGAAAAGTTACGCTTATGACACTTCATACAGCTAAAGGTTTGGAATATCCTGTTGTGTTTTTGACTGGAATGGAGCAGGGTACTTTCCCTCATTCGCGCTGTGTTGACAATCAAAAGGAGCTTTGCGAGGAGCGTCGTCTTGCATACGTTGGTATAACTCGCGCTAAGAAGATTTTATACGTCACTTGGGCGGCTGAGAGATCGCAATGGGGCAAGTCGGCAGAAATGATTCAAAGCCAGTTTTTGGACGAGATTCCTGCGGATTTGATTTCTTGGAAGCGCAAGGAAGCAGATGTTATGCGAGCTGGGCTTAGGGGAGCGGGTAGTGATTTTGACCGCGATTTTGACAGTGACTTTGGAAGCGATGGCGGTTGGGACGATGATTCGTACACCACTTACGGCGGATCGAGTTACAGAAAATCGCATTATGGCAAGTCTTATGGTTCAAAGTCTGGAAAAGTCACCACTCGAATCGCCAGAAAATCGAGTGCATCCTACCAGTATCAATCATCCACATCAAATTTGCAGTCATCTTCATCATCATTGTCTTACAAAAAACAGAGTTTGCAAGAAAAGGACAATCACTTAAACATCAATGATTTCCACGAAGGTGACAAAATTTCTCACGACACTTACGGTCTTGGAACTGTTCTTAAAACGCAAGACAAGGGAAGAAACTCAATTATTACAGTTGACTTTGGTTCGGATGGTGTAAAAAGACTTATGTTAAGAGTTGCGCCGATTGAGAAATTGTAAAATTGTAATTTTTTTCGTTTTATAAATGTTGCACTTAAAATAATGCAATCTTACTGAAGATTACTTCAAAATATCAATTGTAATATTGTTATAACTAGTGCGTGATTATATACACTAAAACAAAATATTCAAGACTTGTTTTCTATTAAGCTATACGAAAAAATATAAAAGTAGGAAAAATATAAAAGTAAACGAAACCGCAAATGTGTAAGATTCGTGACTCAAGAGGAAGTTGATTAAGCTCTTAAGCATTGCGATTGTATTTATAAACGAGATTTTAAAAGGCGTGGCGCTTACAAACGTGAGTGCCGTAAAGCGTGTTGCGTTAAAAAGCAACACTAAAAAATAATAACTAGATTTAATGAGGTATTTATTATGAAGAACAAATTATTCGCATCGCTTCATGCAATTATTTTTGGAATTCTTATTGCTATAGCGCCATTGACATTTGCAAAACCATGCTCAACTGGAGGCATGCACAAAATGGCTAAAATGTCTAAAATGCCTATGATGATGCAACCTATGGCATGCTACTACACCAGCCGCGTGGCTATTGGAATTGGCGTAGTTATTGCAATTCTAGGTATTATTGCGCTATTTGTTAAAGAACACGTTCGCGCTGGCTTAAATATTGCTGTAATCATTAACTCTCTGTTTATGATCGCTACTACAACGTTCCTTATTGGTGTTTGCAAAAGCCCGATGATGCATTGCACATCTGTTATGCGCCCAACGTTAATTGTGCTATCTGTGCTCGCATTAGTGTTTGCATCTGTTAGCGTGTATCTTGACACTAAGTCTGCTTGCTAGTGCGCATCTAAGTAATTTACTATGCACACTATTACATTAAAGCGATTGCCGCTAGAAAACCTAAAGCAAAAGCCGCTTAGAACCGCCGCGTTAATCGTGGTTTCCGCATGCTTAGCTGCAGTGTTTTTTGGCGGCTCGCTAATCTCACTTAATCTTTCTAATGGTTTAAGTAGTATGCGCGCTCGTCTTGGCGCGGATATTATGGTTATTCCGCAAAACACTTACAATCGCGCGGAAGCGTTGCTAACTAATGGCGGATCTAGCACGTTTTACTTTACAAACAATATTGAGGATTTTGTGCGAAAGTCAAAAGGCGTTGAAAAAGCAAGCGTACAAACTTATATATCTTCTCTATCGGCTGGATGCTGTGCGGAAAAGTTGCAAATCATAGGTTTTGACCCTACTAGTGACTTTGTAATCGCTCCATGGATTTATTCACAGCACAAAAGCGATCTTAAAAAAGGTCAGATGATTGCAGGCGCAAACGTGCTTGTGTCTTACCAAAACACAGTTCGCTTGTATGGGCATGAATGGCCGATTGTTGCGCAACTTGCTAAAACGGGCACTAGCTTAGACAACTCAGTGTTTGTAAACAGAGATACGATTCCAGCGGTTGTTAAATATTCGTCGAAAGTTGGGCACACTGCGATTCCTGCAAAATATGCACGCAAGGCTGTTAGTGCGGTTCTTGTAAAAGTGCGTAAGGGTTTTAGTGCGCAAAACGTTGCGGAAAATATTCGTAAAACTAGCGGAATTAAAAGTCTTGGAATGGTGTTTCCAGGAGGAATTACCGAGCAGACTAAAAAGAGTTTAGAAGTGCTAAACAAGGCGATTTTTCTTGGCATTCTTGCGTTTTGGCTTGTGGGAATGCTGATTCTTGTGTGCGTTTTTGCATCTTCTACTTCGGAGCGCAAAAGAGAATTTGCTTCTCTTAGGATTTTGGGCGCCAATAAGAGCATGCTTCTAAAGATGGTCGCGCGTGAATCGTCGGCGATTGGTTTTGGTGGAGGCGTGATTGGCGTTGCTTTCGCTTCGCTTATTTTGTTCCCATATAATATTGTGATTTCTCAACAGCTGCAACTACCGTACCTGGAGTCGAATGTTTGGTTTGTGTGCGCGATTGCAGCGGTTTCTGTAGTGTTTTCGCTTGCTAGCGTTTTGGTAACTTCCGCGATTGTTGTAGGGAGAATCGCAAACAGAGAAGCGTATTTGACTTTAAGAGATGGCGAATAAAATGGCGAATAAAGTTGTTAGCAACGATTTAGTAGTAAATCTTAAAAACGTCACTCGCGAATTTAAACGCAAAAATAGGAAGTTTATTGCTGTAGACGATGTTAATTTTTCGCTTAAAGCTGGCGACTTTGTTGCGATTATGGGCAAATCTGGCAATGGAAAGTCTACTCTTTTAAACATGATTGCAGGACTTCTAAAGCCGACGCGTGGAAACGTTACTATTTTTGAATATGATATTTCGTCTCCTTCTGTAAGCGACGAGCAAATTTCTGCGATTCGCGCAAAAAACATTGGTTTTGTTACGCAATCGCAGACGCTGCTTGCTAATTTGAATGTGTTAGATAACGTTATTTTGCCTGTTATGATTGCGCGCGCGTCTTCTAAGCGAGTAGACGATTCAGCGCAAAAGCTTAATCCGAATGATTACGCTAGTTTGACTTCACGCGCTATGGATTTGCTTAAGCGTCTTAATGTTGACGATCTTGCGCATTGTTATCCGCGTGAGCTTTCTGGCGGAGAAATGAGACGCGTTATGATTGCGCGCTCTTTGATTAACAACCCGCGTTTGCTGCTGTTAGATGAGCCTACGGGCGATTTGGATTCGCAAAACACTCAAACTGTGGTGTCTCTGCTGCGCGATTGTGCTGCTTCTGGCGCGGCTGTTTTAGTCATTACTCACGATGAATCTGTTGCTGCAAGCGCTAACAGTGTTTACACAATGGATTCTGGCGTACTTCGCGCGCACGCGCGCTTTGACTGAGCGCTTAGACCGCGCGAGCAATATTCCTTATTTGTTGTTGCTGAGGGCTGGGTGTTTCTGCGCTCGCGCGGATTAGCCGCGCTCACGTCTTCGCCGCATGTAAAGTCCACTGGACTTTACATTTAAGCGGCTCAGCGAATCGAGGTGACTTCTCGCGCATTATGCAGCTCGAAGTCGTCGATTCGCACAACGCTCTGCCTCTTGCGTGTTGTCTGTTGTTGCGGTTGTTCCGTTTTGGCTTTGATTTTGTTTTTTGGTTGAAGTTTGTTTGTAGTGGTTGATCATTTGGATTATTTGGTATCGGCTGCCGCTCTTATACTGTTCGACCAAGAATCACCCAGCCCTCTTGCATTCTTGAACAATTGCGTATCTCCTAATCACCGAGATTCTCGATTTTTCTTCTTCATTCGATGAATCACCATCAAAGATGCTGAGGTTCATCTCATTCAGTGCGAAAAATCTCGAATCTCCACATAACTTGGCGTAATATGCGTGCAAAAGATTACGTTGAGATGAGCGCGAGTATCTACGGTGTGGAGTAGCATAAGTAACGATGCCTATTTTCGTAGGCATTATCTGGAGCCTTAGCCCATCAGTGGGTCGGCGCGTAAGAATTATGGCGTTATTTCAGCGTTTTAATGCTTTCGCGTTCGTGTGTTAGCACGAAGAAGCACTGGAGAGGCCGGCTCAGCGTGAATAATCATAAATGTTTGGTTCACGTTCCGTTCAGATAACGACAGAATAAAGGATTAGTAATGACTAATATTCAGCGTTCTCGCCGTCAGGTGCGTCTTTCTCGCGCCCTCGGCATCGCTTTGACCCCAAAGGCTCAGCGTATTTTCGAGAAGCGTCCATATGCTCCAGGTGAGCACGGCCGCACTCGTCGTCGTACCGAGTCCGATTACGCAGTACGTCTTCGCGAGAAGCAGCGTCTTCGCGCTCAGTACGGTCTTTCCGAGAAGCAGCTTCGTGCAGCTTACGAAAAGGGTACGCACACTGCAGGTCAGACTGGTGACGCAATGCTCACCGATTTGGAAACCCGTCTTGACGCTTTGGTTTTGCGCGCAGGTTTTGCTCGCACAACCGCTCAGGCTCGCCAGTTTGTTGTGCATCGTCACATCTTGGTAGATGGCAATCTTGTTGATCGCCCATCCTACCGTGTTAAGCCAGGCCAGACCATTCAGGTTCGCGCTAAGAGCCAGACAATGGTGCCATTCCAGATGGCTGCTGAAGGCGTTCATCGTGACGTTTTGCCAGCAGTTCCTGGTTACCTCGATGTGAATCTTGCCTCTTTGAAGGCTACTTTGACTCGTAAGCCGGAAGTCGATCAGATTCCAGTTGAAGTCAACATCCAGTACGTCGTCGAGTACTACGCTCGCTAAATTCTGGATTTCATTCTTAAGGACATACCGCTTGACCCCTGCTGTGCATTGCATAGTGGGGGTCAATGCGTTTTGCTTGCGATTTTTGCTGTAATTTTGCCCGTGTTTGTTTACGTTTTGGGTCAAATGGGAAACAAAAGCGGGAACACTTGCCCGTGTTTGTTCCCTTTTTTGGTGTTTTGGTAAACAAAAGCAGGAACGATTGCCCGTGTTTGTTTACGTATTGGGTCAAATGGTAAACAAAAGCAGGAAGTTATAGCGTGTTTGCGTCAAAAGCAGTCTGAATTATGCTAAAAGATAGTGATATGTTGTGATGTATTAACTTTTGTTTGGGATTAGTCGCCAGCAACCGCACATTTTGTAACAAAACAGTTTAATAAAAAAACAAAATCACATATAATTATTCACAATAATATTCGTTATATTACAAAATATAACATTCTGCGAGTGTTGAATCAGAAAATATATAATAGATAACTAAGCGTCTATTAAGCGTTGTAAGTAAGAAGATACAAGAATAAGAAGTTATACGAAAATAAAAGAAGATAAAGAAGAATAAAGAGACGATGGAGTCAAAGATGTCTCAAATTAGCAATGAAGAAGATGCGCAAGTGCTGCAAGAAGCACAGCAATATATGAATGCGCACAACGCACAGTATGCAGAAGATGCAGAAGATGTAAGAGACGCAAAAGACGTGCTAAACAATAACATTTTTGAAGGGGATGATTTTGTGGAAAAGCCTAAAAAAGTTGCAGGACTTCACAATATTCCAACAACAGCTGGTTTCGCTGGTCCTGGCGGTGGATTTGAAGGTGGCGCTGCAGCAGGATTTGAGATTGACGAAGACGGCACTACGCATAAGAAAGCAGATGAACGCCAAGTTGAAAAAAGCTTGGAAGACACAGATGCTTTTGATGCAATAGACATTAATGTAATTCGCGCTAGGAACAAGGCTGGCGGCGCAAACGACTCGGTTATTAACAAGATAACCAGCACGGGTGTTGGAGATTCTTCGCTGAGTAGTCTTGTAGCTCAAGCAGAAGAAGAGGCGGCTGAAAACGTGCAGTCTGCGCAATCTACTACGCATTCGGAATCATACCAAGGATTACAGTCGCCAATGCGCTCTTCGCTAGGCGATAATGCCTTCTACCAAACGCAACAAATTCCGACTGTTCAAACTCCTATTCGAGATTTCGGTGGAGAGTATCCGTATAAGTTGTATCGCCCAGGAACTTACGCACGTGAGCATATTCGTATTACGGCAACAAAGCTTTCCGACGGTCGCGACTTTTTCTACATCGACGACAATCCAGAATATGTTAGCGGACACAAAACAAGGGAGCTGATTGACCCTAGAAAGTTGGCGTATCGCTTTACTTCTCATTTTGATAGCGACGGTAATGAGGTTCCTAGCGAAGTTCCACAGATGCGTCAGGATCCGCTTACAGGAGATTGGATTCCTATGTCTAGGCTGTGGGCAAAACGACCAGCCCCCATTCTTAGAGAGAGTTCAAATAGTGATAGCTTAAATAGCGATAGTGAGCAGCAATCAAGAATCGACCCATTCGCTGGTAGAAAGCCAGAATCTGAGTATCAAGATGGCGAGATTCCAGACGAAGACTACGACGTTGTTGTTTTTGAAAACCGCTATCCAGCTATGGCTCAGGTTGCAGGAGTTCCGAATACAACAACCTACGTTGACGGCAATCCGTTGTGGAAGCAGGCTCCTGCAGCTGGTCGTTGTGAGGTGATTTGCTTTAGTTCCAACGAAAACATGCTTCCAGCTAATCTTTCTGTTTTGCGTATGCGAACGATTGTTGAAGCTTGGGCGTTTAGAACCGCGGAAATTAGCCAAATTGATGGCATTAAGCAGATTTATCCTTTTGAAAATCACGGCAGCCAAATTGGTGTGACTTTGAATCATCCTCACGGTCAGATTTATGCTTATCCGTTTATTGCTCCTAGGTTGGAGCAGGAGTTGCGTCACACAGAGGCTTATTTTGAGCGTACTGGCAGTAATCTTCTTAAGGATTTGATGAATTCGGAGATTGAGGCTAAAAAGCGTGTGATTATGCATAATCATAGTTGGGTTGCGTATGTTCCAGCTGCTGCTCGATGGCCACTCGAGGTTCATGTTGCTCCTGTTCGTGATGTTCTTACTTTGGATCAGCTTGATGACCAAGAGCGTTGGGATTTGGCACAAATTTATATAACACTTCTTAGACGTGCTAATAAATTCTTTGGTTTTAATGGCGACTCTGGTGCTAAATCGTTTGCAGGTTCGGCTGCTTTCAACTTATCTTCAGGTATGAGTGCTGCAAATTCTAGCGAATTTGTTGACTTGCCTTATGTTGCAGCATGGCATCAGGCTCCTGTACATGATTCTCGTCGTGCGCATTATCGTCTTAATTTACAATTCTTCTCGTTTATGCGAGATGCTAACAAAATCAAGTATTTGGCTGGATCGGAAGCTGGGATGGCATCTTGGATTTCTGATACAACGCCAGAGATGATTGCAAGTAGGTTCCAAGAATTAGGCGATGTTGATTTGGATTAGTCTGACCTGTATTAGTCTTACTTGTATTAGTCTGATTAAACAATAACAAAGTCAATTTGTGTGAAGCACTGTGTGAAGCATTGTTTAAAGCACTATATGAAGCATTGCATAAAACATTGTGTAAAACAATTTATTAAAAGTGAGATGATTAAGTTATGTTGCTGCATCTTTATTTAGTTCGTCATGGTCAAACCATGTTTAATTGCTACAATCGTCTTCAAGGCTGGTCAAATTCTCCTCTTACCGATAAAGGACTTGCAGACGCAGATCGTGCAGCAGAAAAATTAGCTAATGTCATTTTTTCTGCAGCATATTGCTCAGATACAATTCGTGCGCAAATCACTGCTGAGCGTATTTTAAGCGAAAACGAAAAACACACTCATGCTCGACCACAACTCATAAGCGATATGCATTTTCGTGAGCAATGCTACGGATATTTTGAAGGACAAGACATGAATATGGCTTGGTGGGCGGCAGGTGCGCCTCATGGTGCTAAAACATATAACGAAATCGTTGAAAAGTTTGGGCTTTCGGCTACTCGCGACATGCTTAAAGAGGCGGACCCGTTCCATGATGCTGAGTCGGATATTGAGTATTGGAAGCGTGTTGAGGGCGGTTTTAAAATAATTGCCAGCAATCCAGTGTTAAAAGATGGAGATAGTGTTTTGCAAATATCTCATGGGAACACGCTTTTAAGTCTTATGCATCGTTTTGCGCCTGCTGGTTACGATTTGAGTGAGCGTCCGCAAAATGGTAGCGTGACTCGTTTAGATTTTGACACTTCTAAGCCGCTTGATCAGGCTATAACCATTAAGGGCTACAACGAGTAGAGCGTACTGTAAATCCACTTTTATATATTGATATATTAGGGTTGATATATTGAGAAGGATATGTGTTAGTGGTTTACTCGAAGAGTCTTGACTCTTCGTTAATCTTTTAAATACATTGCGTGGGTTGGTCGCGCGTAAAAACAGCAGGAAAGAGGTTACGATGAGCGTTGGAGACATAGCTGCTCTGATTGCCGCGATTTCGTTTGCGGTTCTTTCTGGTTTTATGATTTATCCTCTGATTAGGTTGGGTAAGATGTTTAATCAGATTGCTCAAACCGTTAAGGAATCAGGTGAACATGCTTTGCCTGCTATTGATGAGTCTGTTACTACAGTAAAGCAAGTAAACAAAACCTTAGAAGATGTTAATGCTGTTACGGATGCTGCTCGCACCACTGCGACTAATGTTGGTGCTCTTACAGATTTGTATGGTGCTTTTCTTGGAAAACCTATTATTAAGATTGCTGCAGCTGGATATGCTCTTAAGGACACTATTAACGCATTCTTCAATAAGCCTACAGTTCCAACGGATTTTTCAGAATCTTCTGCACGCCACGCAGCTAATTCTGGTGAGTCGAGTGAGTCCAAGGGGGAGTGATGTTTAAGCGTTTATTCTGGCTTTGCATAGGAATAGTAATAGGCGTGATGTCTGTTACTAAGGCTCGCGCTTATATTAAAGGAAAATTCCCAGAAAGTGTTGGAGATTTTTTCTTTGATAAAGATCCGAAGAATCTTACTTTAACCACGATTTTGTCTTTATTTAAGGATTTTAATTCCAGCAGAAAAACTCACGAGTCGCAGCTTAATTCTAAGTATGCTAATAAGTATGCTAAATAAAATAAGCTTGCTAATAAGTCTTGAAAGTTTTTTATAACTAAAGTTTTTATAGGTAAAGTTTTATAATCAAAAATTGGTCTTGCAGATTAATCATTCTGCGACTCGCGCCTTAAAGCATGATGGTATGATATTCTTTTGTGCCGCCCTGTTGCATGGCGTTTTAATATAACACAAGGAGTTCGTACCTATGCGCACAGCAGAAATTGCAAAGCGTTATCTTGACTACTTTGGTAATCATGGTCATATGGTCGTGCCTTCAGCATCGCTGATTTCACCAAATCCAACGACGCTTTTCACGATTGCAGGCATGGTTCCATTCATACCTTATCTTTTGGGAGAGCAAACGCCTCCTTCTCGCAGAATGACGTCTAACCAGAAGTGCGTTCGTACTCTTGATATTGACGAAGTCGGAAAGACTACTCGTCACGGCACATTCTTCCAGATGGTTGGTAACTTCTCGTTTGGTGATTATTTTAAGGAAGAAGCTATTCACTACGCTTGGGAGCTTTTAACAACTCCGCAAGATAAGGGCGGATACGGATTTGACCCGGAAAAGCTTTGGGTAACTACTTTTACAGACGACGATGAAGCTCGCGCAATTTGGAAGAACGAAGGCTTCGACCCAGAGCACATGCAAGTTTTCGGCATGGAAGATAACTTCTGGACTACTGGTGGTCCTGGTCCTGGCGGCCCATGCTCCGAAATTTACGTTGATCGTGGCCCAGAATACGGTAAGGATGGCGGTCCTGCTGCTGATGAATCTCGTTTTATTGAGATTTGGGATTTGGTTTTCGAAAACTTCCAGGTAGATAACGTAAAATCTAAGACCGATTTGCACATTGTTGGTGAGCTTGACCAGAAGAATATCGATACCGGCGCTGGTTTGGAGCGTTTGGCTTACCTTATGCAAGGTAAGGAAAATATTTACGAAACCGATGAAGTTTACCCAGTTATTGAAGCTGCAGAAAAGCTTAGCGGTGTAAAGTACGGCGATAATAATGATGCTGACGTGCGTTTCCGCGTTGTAGCAGATCACGTGCGTTCCGCTTTGATGATTATGAGCGATGGCGTGCGTCCAAGTAATGTTGGCCGCGGATACGTGCTTCGTCGTCTTCTTCGCAGAACTGTTCGCGCAATGCGTATGCTCGGCGTTCAGGACCCAGTTCTTCCAACCTTGTTCCCAGTTTCTAAGGCTGCAATGGAGCCAAGCTATCCAGAGCTTAATAATACTTTCCATGAAGTCAGTGAAGCTGCATACGGTGAAGAAGACGCGTTCCGTCGCACTCTTGAAAAGGGCACAACTATTCTTGACTTGGCTGTTGAAAAAGCTAAGAAAGAGCACAAGGATGACCCTATTGTTGGCGGATCCGACGCATTCACTTTGCACGATACCTACGGCTTCCCAATCGAGTTGACTCTTGAGATGGCTGCTGAGCAGGGCGTTAAGGTTGATGAAGCTAAGTTCCGCGAGCTTATGAGCGAGCAGAAAGGTCGCGCTCGCGCGGATGCTTTGAAGAAGCGCCACAATGTGGACGTTAGCGTTTATGACGATATTAAGAAGGAGCTTGAAAAGCCAATCGAATTCCTCGGTTACACTGACTTCTCAAGCCGTTCAAACGTTTTGGCAATTGTTGAAGCTGGTAAAGGCTCTGTTAAAAGCGTTACTGCTCCTGCAAACGTTGAGATTATTCTTGATCGCACGCCATTCTATGCTGAGCGCGGTGGTCAGATTGCTGATCAGGGTGAGATTATTTCCGATGACGGCGCGATTTTGGAAGTTGACGACGTTCAGCGTCCGATTAAGGATTTGATTGTTCACAGCTGCCGACTTACTGAAGGCACTTTGAGTGTTGGAGCTCCAGTGAACACGAATATTGATCAGGTTCGCAGGGCTGCTTTGGCTCGAAGCCACACTGCTACGCATACTCTTCACAAGGCTTTGCGTGAAGAGCTTGGTCCACAGGCAACTCAGCGCGGTTCTGTAGTTGATCCAGATCGTTTGCGCTTTGACTTCCAGTGGCCAAAGGCTGTTGATAAGGATGCGCTACTCCGTGTAGAAGCTCGCGTAAACGAGCGTATTCGTGACGATTTGCAGGTTGTTCCAAAGGAAATGCCAATCGATGACGCTTTCAAGCTTGGAGCAATGCACTTGTTCGGCGAAAAGTACGGCGATATTGTGCGCGTTGTTGAGATTGGCGACGGTTGGAGCCGCGAGCTTTGCGGCGGTACTCACGCTAAGAGCACTGGCAAGATTGGTATGGTAACCATTCTTTCCGAGTCTTCCATTGGCTCTGGTGTACGCCGTATTGATGCATTGTGCGGCGAAGAGGCGTATGAATATGGTGCTCGTGAGCACGCTTTGGTGGCGCAACTTGCTGGCATGGTTAATGCACGCCCAGATGAGTTAGCTGAGCGCTTGGAGTCCTTACTCAACAAGATGAAGGATTCAGACCGCAAGCTTTCTTCGGTGTATGAGGCTCAGCTTAACGATGCTGTTCCAGAATTGGTTGAGGCGGCTAAACAAAGTTGCGCAACGGTTAAGCTTGCTGTAAAGAATGTTGGCAACTTTGGTTCCTTCGATGCCTTGCGCAAAACAACACTGGATGTTCGTTCTCGCTTAGGTGAGGATGCTCCTGTGATTGTGGCGCTGTGTGGCGTGAATGAGGAGGATCGTCCAATGGTGGCGGTGGCGACTAACGACGTCGCGCGTGGTCTAGGTGCCAAGGCTGGCGATCTTGTGCGTACTGCTTCCAAGGTGCTTGGTGGCGGTGGCGGCGGCAAGCCAGACTTCGCTCAAGGCGGCGGAACTGATGCTTCTAAGATTGACGAAGCATTGGATGCTGTTAAAGCGCAAGTTGCTCAGCTTGCTTAGCGTGCTGCTATCAGCTTAAATAAAACGATGTAATCTTTACCAAAAGCGGCACAAAGAATGGTGTGGTTAGGTATTGATTTAGGTGATGCAAGGGTCGGAACAGCTCTTTCCGACCCTGAGCTCACTTTCGCTCATCCTGCTGGGAATGTTCAATCCTATGGTGATTCGTTTAATGCGATTGAAGATGTTTTAAACATTATCGAAGATAATAGTGTTAGTCGTGTTGTAATAGGTCTTCCTTTGCAATTAGATGGAACTGAAGGAAAATCTGCTAAAAAAGCGCGTCGTTGGGGCACTAATTTAGTCAAAAGAATGAAGTCGCTTTTTGATTATGGAGATTGGTCTCTCGATTTTATTCCAGAAGTTGTTTGGAAAGATGAGAGACTAACAACTGTTACGGCGCATAAACAACTGTTAGATGCTGATTTTTCTACTAGAAAGCATCGTCCTATGGTTGATCAGCAGTCAGCAGTGTTAATTTTGCAATCTGCGATTGACGATTATAAGAATGATTGCAAAAATAATTAAAGCAGACAATAGCTGCGACAATATTGTGAAATAATGTTATTCTGAAATAATGTCACTGTGAAATAGTAACCAGCAGTCCAAGCGGGAGGAAGCGTTTAATGACTGAGAATATCGACGATTTTTTCGATCAAAACGCTAAGTGGAGTCACGAAACTCCTAATCCACCTGTGCCTCCAAAATCACGCAAAGATTTAAAAGCACAAAAAAGACGTAAAAGTAAGAGAAAACGTATAATAGCGTTTATTCTTACGCTAATTTTTGCAATACTATTTGTTCTTGGATATGGCTTATACAGGGTTGCGGTTTATATAAAAACTAATAATCAGTCTACGATTATGGACGATTGGCCAGGACCTGGAAGCGGATTTGTTGAGTTTACGATTGAGCCAGGTCAAGGATCTGTAGAAGTTGGGAACAATCTGGTTAAAGCGCAAGTTGTAAAGTCACAATCCACTTTTTCTAATATTGTTGCTGCGAACAACAAGATTTTATACCCAGGAATTTATGCGCTTAAAAAGCATATGAGCTCAATTGATGTTGTAAATATTCTTTCAGATCAAAGTAAAGCAGGCGGATTCTTAGACGTTAAAGCAGGAGAACGATCAACAGACGTTATTCGTAAGGCTGCACAAATCTCTGGAATAGACATTGCTCAATTTAAAGAAATTGAGAACGCAGGCGGAATGGGAGTTTTGCCTCCAGAAGCAAATGGAAGTTTTGAAGGATGGTTGGAGCCTGGAGTTTACAACGTAAAATCCATGAAATCTGCTACTAAAATACTTGCCAAAATGGTAGATAAGCGTATTCAGAAACTTGATTCATTGGGAGTCCCTAAAGGAAAACTGCGTCAAGATATTCTCAAAATTGCCTCTATTGCAGAAGCGGAAGTAAATAATCGTGAATATTATGGTAAAGTTTCGCGCGTAATATTAAACCGTTTAGCTAAAGACATGCCTTTGGGAATGGACACTACGGTTGCTTACGGTATTGGAATTAAGGCAATCAACCTTACGCAAGCACAATTAGATGATGCAAGTAATCCATACAACACTAGGATTCACAAAGGATTGCCGCCTACTCCTATAAGTATTCCTGGAGATAATGCTATTCTGGCTTCGCTTAATCCCGAAAAAGGATCATGGATTTATTTTGTTACCACTAACTTAAAGACTGGCGAAACTAAGTTTGCGGATAACTACGATGATTTCTTGAAGATTCGCGACGAGTATAAGCGCTCCAACGAAAACGCCAACTAGCGCGACGACCTACCTTCGCGCTTAGACCGCGCGAACGATATTTCCTATTTAGCCTTGCGCGAGGTTTGAGTATTTCTCTCCTCGCAACTCCCGTCGCTACGCTCCTCTTTTATTGCTCGTATAGAAATACATCAAACCTTCTGAATATCTAAAACTTTTGCGTATCGCTTAATCACCGAGATTCTCGATTTTTCTTCTTCATTCGATGAATCACCATCAAAGATGCTGAGGTTCATCTCATTCAGTGCGAAAAATCTCGAATCTCTACCATACTTGGTGCAATCTGCATAACCACACAAGCCTTTAACCACATTGAGTGAAATTTGTTGCAATGCAATTTTCGCTTATTTAGCATAATCAAATGAGTCAGTTTATTGTTACTTGTTTATTTGCAATGCCAACGCTTATATGCATGATTGCAGTGTGCGTAACGGATTTAATCAGCCGCGTTGTTCCTAGACTTTGGGTTGTACTAGCTGCTTTTGCGCAATCTGCCGCAAACCTTATTTTTTCGCTGATTACTTTTCATAATGTTAATTTTCTTTTACGTGGCTGGCTTTTTGCAGTATCAGTTTTTGCATTCTACGTTTTGGTGCAAAAACTTTGCGTGCGCGGATCACTTGGATTTGGCGATGTTACATGCGCTTCTATGATCGCTCAAGCTTTGGCGCTATTTGGATTTGATTGCATAATCTACTGGTTTGCATCAGTTGGAATATTTGGATTAATTTGGATTTTAGTATGGAAAATCTGCTCTAGAGTCCGCTTGCGACTTTTCCGCGTTAAGTCTAAAAATGCTCAAAATAAAATCCCGTTCGTACCCGTCTTAGCTGCATCTTTCATAATCGCTATTATGCTTTGAGCTTTTGCTGCAATTCTATAGTGATAAGTGAGGTGGAGATTCGAGATTTTTC
Source organism: Gardnerella lacydonensis (assembly GCF_048545055.1). Lineage (NCBI taxonomy): Bacteria > Bacillati > Actinomycetota > Actinomycetes > Bifidobacteriales > Bifidobacteriaceae > Gardnerella > Gardnerella lacydonensis. The sequence continues at coordinate 23,670 of NZ_JBKQXT010000005.1, read as the reverse complement.
GCAGCGGATGAAGCGAACCTCAGCATGAAATGGTGATTCGCTGAAGCAGCAAGAAAAATCGAGAATCTCGGTGATTAAGCGATACGCAATTGTTCAGACTCGTAAGAGGGCTGGGTGATTCTTGGTCGAACAATATAAGAGCGGCAGCCGATACCAAATAATCCAATGAGCCACAACTACAAACAAACTTCAACCCAAAAACAAAATCAAAGACAAAACGGAACAACCGCAACAACAAGCAACACGTAAAAGGCGGAGCGTTGTGAGACAAGAAACACCCAGCCCTCACGCAACACCAAGCAAGGAAATTGCGCAACACCAAACAAGGAATCACGCAACATCAAATAAAGATAGTGGTTTCTAGAAAAGTTCGACAGATTGTGTGATTGATTCCGTGGATTGTGAGCAATACTTAGTGGTTAGTAGAATAAAGAATTTAGAATCGAGTACAGATTTAAAATAGTGTGCATTACAAAGTGCAAGACTTGTAGAAATAGAATATAACGCACAACGCGATTGGAGAAGGCATGCTTAGATGGCAAACGGCAGGGGAGTCGCATGGTGAAGCGCTGGTGGCAATGATTGAAGGCGTGCCAGCAGGAGTCGAGATTACTAGCGCGGACATTGTTTCTGCTCTTGCGCGCAGACGGCTTGGTTACGGTCGCGGTGCGCGAATGAAGTTTGAGCAAGATAAAGTGCGTTTGCTTACTGGCGTTCGCCACGGTGTTGCTCTTGGATCGCCAATTGCTATAGAAATCGCAAATAGCGAGTGGCCAAAGTGGGTGGAAGTGATGAGTGCGGATCCTTTGGATCATGAGCTTGAGCAAACTGGTAGAAATGCTATTTTAAGCCGTCCTCGCCCTGGGCATGCTGATTTAACAGGCATGCGAAAGTATGGTTTTAATGATGCTCGCGAGGTTTTGGAGCGTTCGAGCGCTAGGGAAACGGCTTCTCGCGTGGCTTTAGGTGCTGTGGCTGATGCGTTTTTGCAGCAGGCGTTGGGCGTGCGAACAGTTGCGCATGTTATTGGAATCGGCGGAGAATATGCTGACAAAAGTTTACCACTGCCAACACCAGACGATGTTGATGTGTTGGATGCGTCGCCAGTTCGCACTCTCGATAAAGATGCAGAAGCGCGAATGGTTGCTCGCATTGATGAAGCAAAAGCCAATGCGGATACGCTTGGAGGCGTAGTGGAGGTGCTTGCTTACGGCATGCCTGCTGGAGTTGGAACGTATGTAGAGTCGGATCGCCGTTTGGATGCGGCTTTAGCAGGCGCGCTTATGGGAATCCAAGCTATTAAAGGCGTGGAAATTGGAGACGGTTTTGAAGAAGCAAATCTCCCTGGCTCTGCTGCTCACGACGAAATCGTAACAGGTGAAGATGGCAAAATCACGCGACTTAGTAATCGTGCTGGTGGCATTGAAGGTGGAATGTCGAATGGTGAGACGATTCGTGTGCGCGCTGCAATGAAGCCGATTCCGTCCATTCCTCGCGCATTACGCACTGTGGATGTGCTTACTGGCGAGCCAGCTCAAGCGATTAATCAGCGCTCCGATTTTACGGCAGTTCCAGCCGCTTCCGTAGTTGCAGAGGCAATGGTTCGGTTAACGCTTGCAAAGTATGTGTTGGAAAAGTTTGGTGGAGATTCGTTAGAAGAAACCGCTAGAAATGCTAGAAATTACGTTCAATCTTGGAAAGAGTATATGAGATGAGCGAAGAAGATTCCTTGCATGATTCCTTGCATGATTCGCTTCGAGATTCTTTGAAAGACATTTCGCAAGATGTATCGCAAAGTCAAATCCCGTTAGCCGTCATAATTGGTATGCCGGCAGCTGGAAAAACGCGTGTTGGTAAGGAATTGGCGCATATTTTGAACGTTCCTTTTATAGACACGGACGATTTGATTGAGCAAAAAATCAATATGCCGATTAGCCAATATTTTAAGGATTTTGGCGAGGAGTCTTTTAGAGATATTGAAGCTCAAATTGTCAAAGATGCTATTTTTGCATGTTCTGAGCAATCCGCCCCAATAGTCGCCCTAGGTGGCGGTGCTCCAATGCGTAAGGAGACGCAAGAGGTCTTAAGAAAATATACAAAGCTAAGCGGTCGTGTTGTGTATTTGCAAGTAAATGCAAGTGATGCAATTGAGCGCGTAAGCTGGAATTCTAATCGTCCTATGTTAAGCGGCGAAGATGGCGCAAAACGATGGATGGATTTGTTTGATAAGCGTGATCCTGTGTTTTGCAAAGTGGCGAATTTGCATGCTCGTGTTTACAATTTGACGCCAAAACCTGCCGCAAGAAAGTTGAAGAATATGATTATGCAACGAATAGTGCATGTAACTGGTAAAGGTATTGAAGATTATGATGTTCATATTGGCGCAGGTGCCATGAGCCTTTTGCCGCAACTACTTGGAAAAGAGCCTGTTCGAGTAGCTTTGATCCACACTCAGCCTGTGCAAAGACATAGCGATAAAGCAAGAACCATTTTGCGCGCTGCTGGCTACGATGTTTTCGACATTCTTATTCCAGATGCTGAGGCTGGTAAAACTGTTAAGGTTGCGGATTCTATTTGGGAACGTCTTGGAAACGCTGGTTTTACGCGTTCTGACGCGATTGTTGGTTTGGGTGGGGGAGCAGCCACGGATTTGGCTGGATTTGTTGCTTCTACTTGGATGCGTGGAATCCGTTATGTTAATTGCCCAACTTCGCTTCTTGCTATGGTCGATGCTTCGACTGGCGGTAAAACTGGTGTAAATACTGCATTTGGCAAGAATTTGGTTGGTAGTTTTTACACTCCTGCTGGTGTTTTGGCAGATACTTGCGCGTTCTCTACTCTTCCTAATGATATTTTTGTTGAAGGACTTGGAGAGGTTGTAAAATCAGGGTTTATTGGAGATTCTAGTATTTTAAAAATTTTAGAAAATCCTCAAAATGCTAGCAAGTTGCGCTCTGTTGATGGTCCTTCTATTTTAAATGATGCAGATTTAAATAATATGGTTTGCGATTTGATAGAAAAAAGCGTGCGCGTTAAGGCATACCACGTTTCTAACGACTTAAAAGAGAAGGGTTTGCGCGAGTTTTTGAACTACGGTCACACTCTTGGGCATGCGATTGAACAAATTGAGCATTTTTCTTGGCGCCACGGAAACGCGGTTGCTGTGGGAATGGTTTTTGCTGCGGAGCTTGCGCAACTTTTGGGTTATTTAAGTACAGAAGATGTTGAGTACCATCGTTCGCTTTTGAAATCCCTTGGATTGCCAATATCTTGGAATGGTGGCGGCAGTGGTGACGATGCTTTTAATAAGGTTCTTGACTTAATGCATAAAGATAAAAAAGCTAGAGGAAATACTTTGAGATTTGTTGTTTTAGATGGGATTGGAAACCCGATTCACTTAGATAATCCGCCGCTGGAGGCGATTCGAGATGCGTTTAATAAGATTAGAGGTTAGAAAATGGTAGATTCAAAAAATGTGATAAGCATGCGTAAAGTTTTAGTAGTAAATGGCCCAAATTTGGGGCGATTAGGCGTTCGTCAGCCAGACGTTTATGGCAGTCAAGATTTTGAAACGTTGTGCGCGCTTTGCAAGAAGTGGGCGCAAGAGCTTAATCTACAGGTAGAAGTACGCCAAAGCGACGACGAGGCGCAAATGGTTCATTGGATGCACGAAGCTGCCGATACGCATACGCCAGTAGTTATGAATCCTGCTGCTTTTACGCACTACAGTTATGCGCTCGCGGATGCTGCACACATGGTTTTGGATGCAGGCGTGCCGTTAATGGAAGTGCATATTTCTAATCCTTCTGCCCGCGATTCTTTCCGAAGAATAAGCGTGATTAGCCCTGTTGCAACTGGCACTATTACAGGCATGGGATTGTACGGTTATAAGCTTGCGCTTGAGTCTGTTGCTCATTTAATCTAACTTTTTAAGCAAATTTCCAGCGTCGAGGCTCGAAGATACTATGGAGTTCCATGGTTAGAAGAAAACATGGTAACTCTCAGGAGCATATTACAAAGCATATTTTTGTCACTGGTGGCGTTGTTTCGTCCCTCGGAAAAGGTCTTACTGCATCTTCATTAGGCAGACTTTTGCGTAGTCGTGGTCTTCACGTATTGCAACAAAAACTCGATCCTTATATCAATGTTGACCCGGGTACAATGAACCCATTCCAACATGGCGAGGTTTATGTTACGGAAGATGGAGCGGAAACAGATCTCGATATTGGTCACTACGAGCGATTCCTCGATGTTTTCTTAAGTCAAAAAGCGAATGTTACAACTGGTCAGATTTATCAGTCTGTGCTTCGTAAGGAGCGCGCTGGCGAATATTTGGGTCAGTGCGTGCAGGTTATTCCGCATATTACTGGCGAAATTAAGTCGCGTATGCGCGCGCAGGCTAGCGACGACGTAGACGTGATTATTACGGAAATCGGCGGAACGGTTGGCGATATTGAGTCTCAGCCATTCTTGGAAGCTGCTCGCGAAGTTCGTCGCGATTTAGGTCCTGAAAACTGCATGTTTGTGCACGTTTCTTTGGTGCCTTATATTGCTGCAGCTCACGAATTGAAGACTAAGCCAACTCAGCATTCTGTTATGATGCTTCGTCAGCTTGGTATTTCTCCAGATGCGCTTGTTTTGCGTTCGGATCGTCCGCTTAATCAAGGCATTAAAGATAAGATTTCGCTTATGTGCGATGTTGATGCTGAAGGCGTTGTGAACTGCGTTGACGCTCCAAGCATTTATGATGTGCCGAAGATTTTGTTCAACGAGGGCTTGGATGCTTACGTTGTTCGTGAGCTTGAGCTTCCATTCCACGATGTTGATTGGAACGAGTGGGAAGATTTGCTTGAGCGCGTGCATCATCCAAAGCATGAGCTAAACATTGCAATCGTTGGAAAGTATATTGATTTGCCAGATGCATACCTTTCCGTTACCGAGGCTATTAAGGCTGGCGGTTTTGCAAACTGGGCTAAAGTTAACGTGCGCTGGGTTGCTGCTGACAAGTGCGAAACTCAAGAAGGTGCAGCTGCGGCTCTTGACCAAATGGACGGAATGGTTATTCCAGGCGGCTTCGGCATTCGCGGTATTGAAGGTAAGATTGGAGCTTTGCGTTACGCTCGCGAGCACGGTTTGCCAACGCTTGGTCTTTGCCTTGGCTTGCAATCTATGGTTATTGAGTATGCTCGTCACGTTCTTGGACTTGAGGATGCTAATTCCACTGAGTTCGAGAAGGATTGTGGCGATCCAGTAATCGCGACTATGGAAGAGCAGAAGGATATTGTGGATGGTAAGGGAGATATGGGTCATACAATGCGACTTGGCTCTTACCCTGCAACGCTTGAAGAAGGCTCGATTGTTGCTGAGCTTTACGGCACTACGCATGTTACTGAGCGTCATCGTCACCGTTATGAAGTGAATGTGGCGTATAAGGATCGTTTGCGCGAAGCTGGCTTGCGTATTAGTGGTCAAAGCCCAGATGGTAATTTGACTGAGTTTGTGGAGCTTCCAAAGGAAGTTCACCCATTCTACGTGGCAACTCAGGCTCATCCAGAGTTTAAGTCTCGTCCAACTAAGCCTCATCCACTGTTTGCTGGATTGGTTGCGGCTGCTCTTGAACATCAGGCTAGCGAGTCTAAGTAGTATTTACCAATAGGTGAAAATATAATAAAAATATTTTAAAAATATTTTCAATATTTATTTGATTTTATTTATTAAGTGGTGTAAACTCGTGCATTTGGGTGCGAATTTACACCACTTTTATTTTGTTTAATATTTGAATGTCTTGTTGCATATTTTGCATCGTTTAACATGATTGTTACATATTTCTAGTGCAAATTTACATTTTTGTAATATCGTCGTAGATTTAAAAGGCTTGGCAAAATACCATATAAAATACGATTTAATCCCATAATTTTATATAGTAATAGTTATTTTTATGATTAATAGACAAAATAACTGTAAATTTTACATTTAGACTTTTAGCTTGCGTTGTTTAATAAAATCCGTATGATTGAATTTTAATCAACGAAGAGGCCTCCTTATTGGCTTTGCAAAGAATCCATCTGGCAATAAATACTAGGTGGATTTTATTTATTAAGCCTGTAAAAGCCTGTAAAGCTTGTAATGAGACTTTTTCGTGATATTTAATTGAATCCTGCCATACCCAACGTTAGGAGAAAACATATGAAGAATAAGGCATTACTTTTTGCCGCAGCTGCTTGCTCGGTTGCTATGCTGCTCGGTGGATGCGGTTCTTCTGCTTCGAAGACCGCTCAAACAAATGGTGGCAAGGTTGTTATTACCGTAAACGACTCCGAGCCTCAGAACGAGCTTGTCCCAGGAAATATTAACGAAAATGCTGGCGCCCGTCCTGCTGTGCTGGTCAACTCCACGTTGGTCACTTTTGACGAAAAGGGCAATACAGTAAACGAAGATGCAGAGAGCGTAACTCCAAACGCGGATGCAACTCAGTACACTGTTAAGCTTAAGAAAGATAAGAAGTTTAGCGACGGCACACCAATCACCGCAGAAAGCTTCACCAAGGCTTGGAGCTTCGTAGCAAACGCTAAGAATGCTCAGAAGTGCGCTTCCTTCTTCCAGACAATTAAGGGATACGAAGACTTGCAGAAGAATGACACTAAGGGCGATGAGCAGCTTTCTGGCTTGAAGGTTGTAGACAAGTACACCTTTACTGTCGATTTGAACCAGCCAGATTCTGTGTTTGCTATTAAGGTTGGTTACCTTGCATTTGCTCCTCTTCCAGAATCCTTCTACAAGAATCCAAAGGCTTATGGCGAAAAGCCAGTTTCTTCTGGTCCATACCTCTTTAAGTCCTGGGATCACAACAAGCAGATTGAAGTTGTAAAGAACCCAGATTACGATGGCCCACGTAAGGCTCAGAATGATGGTGTTACCTTCAAGATTTACACCGATGGAACCGCTGCTTACCGCGATGTTCAGTCTGGCAATCTTGATATGACCGATAACATTCCAGATACTGAAACCAAGACTTTCCAAAAGGACACCACTGTTAAGGCATACAACCGTCCAGGTTCTGTAATCCAGCAGTTCGGTATTCCTGCAAAATTGCCACACTTCGATGTAACTACCGAAGAAGGCCGCTTGCGTCGTCAAGCTGTTTCTATGGCAATCGACCGTGAAACCATCATCAAGAAGGTTCTTAACAGTACTGCATCTCCTGCAAATGAGTTCACTTCTCCTTTGACTCCAGGCTACAAGGCTGATCTTAAGGGACACGAAAACCTTAAGTTTAACGCAGAAAAGGCTAAGGAACTTTGGGCAAAGGCAGACAAGATCTCTAAGTATGATGGTCCTCTTACCTTTACTTACAACGCTGATGGTAATGCTAAGTCTGTGTTCGATGCAGTTGTAAACTCCCTCAAGAACCATCTTGGTATCAATGCTGAAACCACTCCAGTTCCAACATTCCAAGAGTTCCGTAACGCATGCGAACAGCGTCAGATTAAGGGTGCATGGCGTGCAGGCTGGATGCCAGATTACCCAAGCCCAGAAAACTACTTGACTCAGGAATTTGCTTCTGTTGCTGCAGATGGAAATGGCTCCAACGAAGCTGATTACAAGAATCCTAAGTTTGATGATTTGCTTAAGAAGGCTGCTTCTTCTCAGCCAGCTGAGGCAACTAAGCTTTATCAGCAAGCTAACGAGATTCTTCTTGAGGATCTTCCATACATCCCACTGTTCTACTCGAACGCTAAGGCTGTTATGGTTCCAACCTTGAAGGGCTTTGTAATGGATTGGCAGAATATGCCACTTTACTACAAGCTCCACAAGTAAAGATCTAAGATCGAAGATCAAGTAGCTATAGTAAAAAATAAATCATAATTAAATAGCATGTAAAAACGTGCTGCTGCCTTCGAATGGCGAATAAAATTAACAAATTCTATCGCTATTCGAGGCAGCACTTTGTGTTTTTACTTAGGTTGGGTTAAATCAATATGCAAGCCACAAAAGTTGGGTGTGTGCTCTGCGAATTTTTAAGTAAGTATATAAGGAGAAACCAATGGGTAAATATGTTCTGCGTCGAGTTCTGCAGATGATTCCTGTGGTTCTCGGCACAACATTGTTGGTGTACGCTTTGGTGTTTGCTTTACCTGGAGACCCAGTAAAAGCAATGTTTGGAGATAAGCCAATTAACCATGCGGTTGAAGCGCAGATTCGTGCCGAGTATAACTTGGATAAGCCATTTATTATTCAGTATTTGCTGTTTTTGAAAAATGCTTTGACTCTTGATTTCGGTCATACTTTTGCTGGCCAGCCAGTAATTGACGAAATTGGTCGCGCATTCCCAGTAACCATTAAGCTTGCGTTGATGGCGTTTGCCTTTGAAGCCTTGTTCGGCGTAGCTTTTGGCATAATCTCTGGCTTGAAGAAAGGGAAGTGGTATGACAGTGTAATTCTGGTTGTATCGCTTCTTCTTATTTCTGTGCCAACATTTGTCACTGGCTTTATTGGACAATACGTGTTTGGTGTTAAGTGGCATATTATGCCTGTTACAGCAAGCAATAATCCTGGATTCTATGATCTTCTTCTTCCTGCAATAGTTCTTGGATCCGTGTCAATGGCGTATATTATTCGACTTACAAGGTCGGAAGTTTCGTCAAACATATCCCTCGATTATGTTCGCACGGCTCGCGCAAAGGGCTTAAAAGAAAGCTCTGTTATTGTTCGACATATTTTGCGCAATTCGCTTATTCCTGTTGTTACATTCTTAGGTCAGGATTTGGGCGCTCTTATGGGCGGCGCTATGATTTCCGAAACAATCTTCAACATTCATGGCGTTGGATTCCTTACGTATCAGGGAATACTAAAAGGAGAAGGAAACCTTGTTGTTTCTATAGTTACGCTTCTTATGTTGATATTTGTAGTCAGCAATCTTCTTGTTGACATGTTGTACGCGGCTCTAGATCCGCGCATTCGCTACGCGTAAGGAGAGCAGACATTATGGAAGATAATTTGATGGAAAATAATTTGACTACAAATAATGCTACAGCAGCTGCAACTACGGTTGCTGGCGACTTTTCTGCTTCAAAATACAATACGCTACCTGGTCAGGAACGTTACGTTGCACCTCTTGACGATACGCCTCTTCAAGAAGTGGATTCCGTAGATGAATCTGCTCCAGCTACAAGCATGTGGGCAGATGCTTGGCGTAGTTTGCGCAGAAACCCACTGTTTATTGTTTCCGCAGTTTTGATTATTGCGATTATTTTTGTTGCACTTTTCCCAAGTGTTCTTACAAAGCACAATCCTAATTATTGCGTTTTGGAACATTCGCTTGAGCCAGCTTCTGCTGCACATCCGTTTGGATTTGATATGCAAGGCTGTGATATTTACGCTCGAGTTGTATACGGAACTCGTACATCTCTAAGCGTTGGCTTATTAGCAACAGCTTTGGTTGTGCTAGTTGGCTCGTTAATTGGCGCTTTAGCTGGGTTCTTCGGTGGTTGGATTGATGCGATTCTAAGCCGAATCACCGATATCTTCTTGGCTCTGCCAATGCTGTTGGGCGCAATCGTAGTTTTGCAAATGTTCCGCACGTCTAAGTCGATTTGGAAAATCGTGTTTGTTATGGTTCTCTTTGGATGGGTAGGCGTTGCTCGAATCGCAAGAAGTGCTGTTATGGAATCCAAGAATCTTGAATTTAACACGGCATCTACCGCTTTAGGATCTACGCCAATGCGAAACTTGTTCCAGCACATTATTCCAAACTCGCTGGCTCCAATCATTGTTGTAGGCACAACATCCCTCGGCTCTTACATCGTTTTGGAAGCAACACTTAGCTTCTTGGGTATTGGTTTGCCAACTACAACCGTTAGCTGGGGTGTAGATATTTCTACCGCTAGAAATGTTCTTACTACAAATCCAGAAGTTTTGTTCTATCCGTCTATTGCGCTCGCTATTACTGTTCTCGCCTTTATTATGATGGGCGACGCCGTAAAAGATGCGTTGGATCCAAAGAGCCGTAAGGCGTAAGTTAGCGTGGAGGAATAGTGATTATGAACACAGCAACACGTAAAAATGTAGATACCCTTGCAATGCAACGCGAGCAGGGTCCTTTGCTGGAAGTCAAAAATCTTCAGGTTGACTTTACAACGGATTCTAAAAAAGCCGTACACGCTGTTCGCGATGCGAGCTTTAACGTTTACCCAGGTCAGTGGGTTGCGATTGTAGGTGAATCTGGTTCTGGAAAGTCAACTTCCGCAATGGCGGTTTTAGGCTTGCTTCCAGGAACAGGTCACGTTACTGGCGGATCTATTAAGCTTAAAGGTCAAGAAATAAGCAATCTAAAGCCTAAAGATTATGCAGCTTTGCGCGGCACAGCAATGGGATTGGTTCCACAAGACCCTATGAGCAACTTGAATCCTGTTTGGAGGATTGGTACCCAAGTTAAAGAAGCTCTTCTTGCAAATGGCGTTGACGTTAGTCATGAAAAGCGTTCCGCTCTTGCAGAAGCTTTAGCAGGAGATGCTGTAGAAGTTAAAAGCAACGAAGACGAAATCTTCCTTGGTTCTAAAGAACTTACGGCATTATTGGATGCTGCAAAGCAGGCTTTGGCAGAGGCTGGTCTTAGTGAGCAAACGAATGCTGAAAAGTTTAATGAAGCTATGGAATACTACAAAAAAGAGTGGGTTCCAGGCTCTGAAACTCGTTGGCGCGTTGCAGACGATTTAATCAAGTATGGTGTGAACGACGACAAAGCTTGGGAAATCGCCAAAAAGTATGTTATTGGAGCAAGTGTTGAAGACCGTATTGCTGGTTTGCTAGATGAAGCTGGTTTACCAGATGCAGCAACGCGTGCACGCCAATTCCCACATGAGTTTTCTGGCGGTATGCGTCAGCGCGCTTTGATTGCTATCGGCTTGGCTTGCCGTCCAGATTTGCTTATTGCAGATGAGCCGACTTCCGCTCTCGACGTTACTGTGCAAAAGCGTATTCTTGACCATTTGCATACTCTTACAGATTCGCTTGGCACTTCCGTGCTCTTTATTACTCACGATTTAGGTTTGGCTGCAGCTCGTGCGCAGCACGTTGTTGTTATGTATAAGGGCCGCGTTGTTGAGTCTGGTCCATCTCTAGATGTGTTGCAACATCCGCAGCATCCGTATACTAAGCGATTAGTTGCAGCGGCTCCAAGCTTGGCTTCTCAGCGAATCATCTCGGTTAAGGAGCATGGAGGCAACGCGGATAATTTGCTTGAGCATCACGTAGTAGGTGAGCAAACTCTTGAAAAGAGCGAGCACATTATTACAGTAGATCACTTAACTCGCGAGTTTAAGCTTCCGCGTAAGAAGGAACTTTTTAAAGCTGTTGACGATGTTTCGTTCTCAATTAAGCGCGGAACAACGTTGGCAATTGTGGGTGAGTCTGGTTCTGGTAAATCTACTGTTGCAAACATGGTTTTGCGACTTCTAAATCCAACAAGTGGAACAGTTACTTACGAAGGCAAGAATATTGCTGATTTCAAGGGCGCTGATTTGCTTGACTTCCGCAGACACGTGCAACCAGTGTTCCAAAATCCTTATGGTTCACTCGACCCAATGTATTCAATTTATCGTTCTATTGAGGAGCCTTTGCGCATTCATAAGATTGGCGATAAAAAGAGTAGACAGAATCGTGTGCGCGAGCTTTTGGATATGGTTCGCATGCCTGCTTCTGTTATGACTCGCTTCCCGAACGAGCTTTCTGGTGGTCAGCGTCAGCGCATTGCTATTGCGCGTGCTATGGCATTGGATCCAGACGTAATCGTTTGCGATGAGGCTGTGTCTGCTTTGGACGTGCTTGTGCAAGATCAGGTTTTGCATTTGCTTAACGATTTGCAAGCGGAGCGAGGATTAAGCTACTTGTTTATTACTCACGATTTGGCTGTTGTTCGTCAGATTGCGGACGAGGTTGTTGTTATGCAACATGGCAAACTTGTTGAACATGCTACAACCGACGAAGTGTTTGATCATCCTCAAAAGGAATACACTCGCGATCTTCTCGATGCAATCCCAGGTGGAAACTTGGAGCTTGGATTGGATTAGTCGCAAGCTGGTTTATGAGCCTTAAAACTAGCGTCTTATAAACTATAAATTTAAAATAAATTTAAATTTAAAATAAAGGTGTGGGAGTCAAAACTTCTGCACCTTTATTTTTGCCTATTTTGTGTTGTGCGCATATTAGAGTGGATCTTATGATTACGATTACGACTTCAAATTTGAATGGGATTCGTGCGGCTTGGCGCAAGGGGATGCTCGATTGGGTTCAAGATCACACGCCAGATGTGTGGTGTATGCAAGAGGTTCGCGCTCCGCAAGATGCGATTGACCCGATTATGGGTAAAATCAAGGATTTGTATGTGTCTAAGAGTGATGAATCTGGGCAAAATAACAGGCGATTTTCTGTTACAAATCAGATTTGTGAAATAAAAGGTAGAGCTGGTGTGGCGCTTGTAACGTCTTTGCCAGTTGTAGAGCAGCGTTACGGTTTGCCTGGTTTAAGTGAAGACGTTGATTCTGGGCGATGGGTGGAAACCGACGTACATACTCCGCAAGGGTATGATATTACTGTTGTTTCTGTGTATGTTCACGCTGGAAACGTTGATGATCCGCAGAAAATGCAGCAAAAATTCCGCTTTCTAGATACTATGTTAAAACGATTAGGGGAGCTTAGAGATATTGCTGCAAGTGGCGGAAATCAAGCGATTTTGTGTGGTGATTTTAATATTGCACACACGCCTCTTGACATTAAAAACGCTAAAGCAAATGAGAAAAGTGCTGGATTTTTGCCAGAGGAACGCGCTTATATTGATCGCTGGATTAACGAGTATGAATTTGTGGACGTTATGCGAATGCTTGCTGGCGATATTCAAGGACCATACACTTGGTGGAGTCAACGAGGTAAAGCTTTTGATAATAACGTTGGTTGGAGATTAGACTATCAGTTTGCAACACCTGAAATTGCAGAAACTGCGTGCGGATTCGTGATTGATCGTGCTCAAAGCTACGATTCTCGCTGGTCTGACCATGCTGCTTTAAACATAAAATATAATGTGTGATTTTGCTTTGCTTGTGATAATCTGGTGAAGTTGAGTAAAAATAGCCATTAGAAATATGTAAAGTATTCATCGAAAAATGGCATTAGAGCTTATTAAGAAGAATCCATTAGAAAAGAGGAACCATGGGATGGTTTAAATCCAAGCGCAAGTCGAAAGCTGCCAAAGATGATGCTGAGAATCTTGCAGAATCTCAATCCCAAAATTCCGCTCTAAGCGAGCTGGCTGCAGGCGGATATGATGCAGACACGTACTTAGGACGCGGAAGTCTTAGAGGTCCATGGGACATATCTGATGAAAAACTACCTAATTTAGGTACTTATGTTGATTTCGGCTCCATATATATTCCATATTTACAAGGTATAGAGTTGCGAGTAAAAAAGCAGCGTGAAACTGGTCAAGTTCTTGGCATAACTGTTACATATAAATCTTCTAGCATTGAGGTTGAAGCATTTGCAGCTCCTAAAACAGAAGGAATATGGAGTGAAGTTCGTGCGGATTTGCTTAAGGGAAACTCTAATGCTAGGGAAGTGAATGGAGTTTTTGGCAAGGAACTCATACTTCCAGTCAAGGTTGACGATAAGACAGTGGAAACCAGAATTGTTGCTGTAGATGGTCCGCGTTGGATGCTCCGCGGAGTGTTCTCTGGTAGTGCTGCTTTAGAGTCACAAAAAACAAGCGAAGAGACTGTGCTTCTTAACAAGTGGTTTAGTGATATTGTTATAAAGCGCGGAACAGAGCCACTTGCTCCTAGAGATATGATTCCAATGCACGATTTGGTTGTGCCAAGTAGTGCAGGTAAAGATGGTTCTGCTGGATCTGACGATTCTGCTGGTTCTGAAGAAAATCTAGGTCGTCCAAAAGGTCCACTTGGTGCAGATCAGCAAGTAGAAGTCAAAACCACGCTAACTCGTGGACCAATGTTTTCTGAAATCAGATAGTTAAAAGTCGATAGTTAAAAGTCGATAGTAAAAGTAAGGCAGCAAAGGATATTGTCTTGGAAAAAAATTCGCGCGGCAAAAAACGCTCAGGATTAGCATCTTTGGCTTCTATTGGATCTGAAGGAAACACGTTTTCTGTTATTGATTCCATTGGTGGAGTTCGAGGCGTAATCGAATCCATGCTGCCAGGCTTGCTGTTTGTTATTTGCTTTGTTGTAACGCGAAACGTACAAACAACAGTTATTGCGTCTGCAGCTCTCGCAGTTTTGCAAGTTGTAGCTCGACTTGTTCAACGCCAATCGATTATGGGCGCGTTAAGTGGGTTGGTTTCTGTAGGGATTTGCCTTATTTGGGTGTGGACGAGTCACCAAGCGCGCGACTACTACATGATGGGCTTTATTACAAATGCTGTATACGGTGCGCTTCTTGCTATTTCGATGATTGTTCGCGTGCCTGCTTTAGGTCTTGTGATTGAGTCAATTCGCAAAATGCCTACGGAAAATTTTGGCGCGTGGCTGCACGAATGGCTTGATTATAAGCCGCTTAAGCGAGCGTATATGTATGTTACTGGATTGTGGATTGGTGTTTTTGCACTGCGACTCGTTTTACAAGTACCATTATATTTGACGAATCACGTTGTGTGGCTTGGTACAGTTCGATTGATTATGGGTTTGCCGTTCTGGGCGCTCGCAATTTGGGTTTCTTACTTGATTATCGCAACGCCGTTTATGCGTCTTCATCATAAAAATCGCGAAGAAAATTATCGTGAAGAAAAGCAGATTGACGAAGATAAAAACGATGTAAATTCAAGTGAAGTAAAATCAGCTTAACTAAATGCAAAGCTAAGGGGTAGTTTATGCAAGTGACGATGCGAATCGAGAGATATGCGGATCAAGGTAGATGCGTAGGTCATCTTGACGGACGCGTTGTATTCGTGCGATTTGCGTTACCTGGTGAGCTGGTTGTTGTGCGCATGGATGAGCCGATGCGTGCAAAAGCGCACTTTTTCACCGGTGAAGTTGTGGAAGTTTTGGAGCCTAGTGTGGATCGTGTGGAGCCGCAATGGAAGCTCGCTGGTCCTTTGGCTCAGGGCGGCGGAGTTGGCGGAGCAGATTTAATTCACGTTTCTTTGCCTGGGCAGATTCGTTGGAAGGCGTCCGTGATTGCCAATCAATTCCAGCGTTTAGCGCATATGGATGTTTCTGCTAGTGATATTACTGTTGAGCGCATGCCGGGGGATGAGGAGATTAACGGATTTAACTGGCGTACGCGAATGGAGTTGGTTGCGGATGATGAAGGGCGTTTGTCTATGCGTAAGCGCGAGTCGCATGATCGCATTGCGATTGATACTATGCCACTTGCGTCGCGCGCGGTTTTAGCAGTTGCGGATTCTTTGGATTTGTGGAATAGAGAATTTGAGCCAAATTCGCAAATTCGTCTTGCTGTTCCAGAGCCTAGGGTTGAGGGCTTGGACTTTGGTGTTTCGGGTGACAAGGCTGCGCTTCTTGATGCGATTGGCGAAAATTATGCGCTTATAGTAAATGATGAGTTGGTTGCAGGTTCGGCTTTGTTACGCGAGCGCGTGCGCGTTGCGGTTGATGGTGATTCATCACGTATGCGTACTTTTGATTATGATGTTGACGCGCGCGGTTTTTGGCAGATTCATCGCGCAGCTCCAGAGCATTTGGTGAACTACGTTTTGGGATTAGTTCGTTCTGCGCTTGGTGGGCGTAGTAAGAATACGGTTTTGTGGGATTTGTATTCTGGATCGGGTTTGTTTACGATTCCGCTTGCGACTTTGGCTAATGTTGGCGGAGATTCTTCTGGTGCTGCAGGTGCTCTCGGTTCTGCAGAACCAGCGCGCGTGCTTAGTATTGAGGGTGCGCCGATTGCTGTGAAGAATGCAAGGCGAAACATTGGGCGCGCTGGTCTTAGCAGGGATGTTGTTGAAGCGCTTGAAGGCGATGTTGCGCAAACGCTTGAATCGCAGGTGTTTAAGGCGAGTAAGTCGTCTAAGATTGTTCGCCGATTTGCGCATCCTGATGTTGTTGTGTTAGATCCTCCGCGCGCTGGTGCTAAAGCTCAAGTTTGTAAGCAGATCACGAAGTCTGGAGCAAGAAGCGTTGTGTATGTTGCTTGCGATCCGACTAGTCTTGCTCGCGATGTTGGCACGTTTAGGGAGCTTGGCTACAGTGTTCAGTCTTTGCGCGCGTTCGACTTATATCCGGAAACTCATCATACGGAATCAGTGGCATTCCTTTGCAAATCGTGACTGTTTCAAAATAGCGTTTTGATGACACCTACTTGCGTGCAGTTTAGTTCCTGCGTTTAGGCTTTGCGTAGCAAGGTTTAGCGAGGGCTATCGTTAAAAGGTTTAGCATGCGGTGGATTTAATCTTACTTCTCGAGATTCTAGATGTGATTTTGCTGTTTGAGGGAAGATATCAACGCTCTAGGGTCGAGTGCAATAAGTTCAATGATTGTTGCTTGTGCACAGTGTGATATACAAATGTATCAATCACTTGGATTTTCAATTAAGATTCGGAACTTGTTTGCATTTGAACCATAAGTTATAGTCATTAGATAAAAAATAAAGGAGTAAACTATGGAACATAATTGCGGATTTATTAACGATAACAAAGCATTTAGATATAGAGCAGCAGCCATCATAGTCGAAGAAGGTTGTGTGCTATTTGCAGGAAATGATGAGGACGACTATTACTACTCAGTTGGCGGAGCGGTTCACATGGGCGAGACATCAGAAGAAGCCGTAAAGAGAGAAGTATTTGAAGAGACAGGTCTTAATTACGAGGTCGATCACCTTGCCGTAATACACGAGAACTTATTCATCGGCAGCTCTGGCTTAGATGGAGTAGACTTCCATGAGATTACACTCTACTACATGATGAAGTCCATGGGCAAAAGAGATTTTACGAGCCATAGTACTACAGAGTCAGGTGCTAAAGAGACAATGCATTGGTTACCTATAGATGAGCTTGATAAGTGCAAGGCTTACCCGACATTTATGAAAGAATATCTTAAATCGGAGCATAGTGGAATAGAGCATATAATTTCAGATGAAAGATATTAATGAATCCCACTATTATGGCAAGAGATAGTTACACAAACATTATTTCTAGTTTCTTAACTCTTGTATTCAATGAAACTTTTCCTTCTGAACTCTGAAACTGTTTGCTTTCTGTGTTATATATTCCAACACTCAATCCATACAGAATCAGTAGCGTTCCTTTACAAATCGTGACTGTTTCGAAATATCGTTTTGATGACACCTACTTGCGTGCAGTTTAGTTCCTGCGTTTAGGCTTTGCGTAGCAAGGCTTAGCGAGAGCTATCGTTAAAAAGTGCACACTTTGCACCCACCTGTTTATGTGCGGAAATGTGGTTTAAGAACAATTTTTATATTGCAGTTTTGTTAAAAATTGTTTTTATTGATTTTATTATCGTTTATTTGAATATATTCAAAGATGGTTTTTCTTAAATAAGACATGTTTTGAATCACAATACAAGAGATTGTATGTGTAAGCGAGCAGTGATATAGAAAAAGGAGCTGGGTTTGTGGCTCAGCTCCTTTTCCTAATTATTTTCAACTATTAGTTTACTTTTGTTTAATTTTGTAGGTGAACTTTTTTACTCGCGATTCTTCTTGCGAGAGAAGAATGCTGCTGCAGCTCCCAGTACACCAATCATTGCGCTGATCAATCCTACTCGTTCCACTTCAGCACCAGTCTTTACTAATTGGGACGAATGCTTTGCAGGAACCTTGTTGCCGGACTTAGTAGATGCGTTGGAACCTGAAGCACCAGTGGATGCGTTACCAGCGTTGCTGTTGCCAGCATTACCGGTTTCAGCGTTACCAGCGTTGTTAGCATTGTCAGCGCTAATTGATTCGTTGGTGCTATTTTGAGCACCGGAATCTGTAGAGCTGCTACCACCAGTAGTAGATCCGCTAGCTGAACCACCATTGTTAGACGTGGAGTCGTTACCCGAATCAGAACCAGAACCAGAACCTGTTCCAGAACCAGAATTTCCGTCGTTGGTTCCTGTTTTACCAGTTTTTTCGTTGCTCTCGGTACCGTTCTTAGAGTTTTTAGCGGTTACATCACTCTTGTCTTTGACTTTGTCTGCTGGAATAGTGACTTTACCAGTGGCTTTATCAACGGTTACGCCTGTTGGAATGTCTTTACCAGTCCAGTTTCCGTCATTGTCTTTCTTGACAGTGATGGTCTTCGGGTTGGTTTCATTTTCTGGCGTATAAGTGATTACCAGAGTATCAGTATCCTTTGCTGGAGTGATCGTGGCTGAGCCTTGACCGTCTCCGCTTGTTGGGGTAGTGACAGTTGGAGCATCTGGCTTAGTTTCAGGAGCGGTTGATGGGTTAGTTCCTGTTTTACCAGTTTTTTCGTTGCTCTCGGTACCGTTCTTAGAGTTTTTAGCGGTTACATCACTCTTGTCTTTGACTTTGTCTGCTGGAATAGTGACTTTACCAGTGGCTTTATCAACGGTTA